>JAGQHH010000413.1 GCA_020431945.1 Cyanobacteria bacterium HKST-UBA02
AGAGTCCCGGACGATTCGTGCAGCTTCTATCCGGCAAGCCGGTGCGGCTGCTGAAAGCACCCTGGAATGATTTCAGAACCCCTGTCGGTATTTTCGGATATGACACCCAGGTTCTTTTCCATCAACTCTGTTTGCTCCTCGGCGCAGCCGGAGTGATTCTCGGGCTTTTCCACAAAGGCAGGCTCGAAGGCAAAGCCTTGCTGCTGGCTGTCTTTGCTCTTCACGGGGCTTACTTCTTTTTCGACACCATACCGCGCTATGCTCTGACAGCCATTCCCGTCGTACTTGTTTTCGCCGGAGCCGGCCTGACTCTCGTTGCGAGCCGGCGAGGCTGGCCGGCGATTGTCTCGGGTGCTCTGGCTCTTGTGATTTGTCGGAGCAATCTCGAAGGCGTCCTTCTCGAGATTGCTCACCCGGGACTCGATCTCGCTCTGATTTTCGCTACCGGAATTCGTTTACTTTTTGCCGGTGCTTTTTTCTGCCTTCTCTTGAGGACAGCTTTCTCCCTCGGTCAATTCTCGAAGAGGAGTCGTCTTATTCTTGTCGGCCTCTCCATGTTCGCTCTGCCCTTTTTATGCTTGCCGTTGCGAGTGCACGGGCGACCCGGTGAATTCGAGAAAGCTGTGTCCGCCGGAGCTCCGGCAAAGCAGACCATTGCCCTTCCGGCGCAGCGTGAGAAGAGAGCATTTTTCCTTCTTTTCGATTGTCGTGACTGGAAGACCCTCGGTCAGGATGGTCTCGTCTCAGTGAACGGCATCGTTCTAGACGCTCCGATCCTGCCTCTCCTGCCCTTTCTCCAGAATCTCGACAGTCCCGGTTCGGATGGCTCGGGGCGTCTGACCTACGAGGCGGAGCAGATCTGTCTGGCGGTGCAGTCCGTGGCTGGTGGTGCCGATCTCGATATGAGACAGTGGTTCATGATGCCTGTTCCGGCTGAGGTTGTAGCCCGGGCCGGGGACCGGCTCGAAGTGGAGCTGCGGCGCGATCGCCAGAAACCGGGCGGTTTGTTCGGGGGCTTCAAGAGCCGGCCCGATCGAGCGCGTATCCCTTCTGTGGCGCGATTCTCCTGGGACAAAGCCTTCTATGGCGTGGAGAACGACAGCGGTTTCAGCGACAACCGTTTTGACGAGACAATCCCGGTCTCTGCCGAGCAAACTGCCCGAGAGCTCAATATTCGTCTTCTGACCTGTCCAGTCTCGGATGGCATGACTACGTCAGTATCTGGTAGCACCAGCAGGATTGCGGCGTCGCCGTCGGAGGGGCTCTCCGGCTCTCTGGAGCTCGCCTGCCCGCCTGATTTCAATCCGGATACGATCTGGTCCGTCCGGGTCAAAGCCCTGGTGGAGAACCGATCCGGACAGTCTCTTCAAACGCCGGTGAATTTCTCGGTTCTGGTCGGTCAGGATAAGAGCCGTTACTTGACGGGTTTTGTGCCGACGAGCCTTGATCTCGAGCCCGGGAACAACCGCATCGATTTCGCTTTTCCTGTCAAACCTTCAGCGTTTCCATCTCCACCCGAAAAAGTCCGGCTGGATCTGACTCCCGGTGGACTGGCGGTCGGCAATCAGTTTTTCAGTGCGACGGACAAGACGTACAACAGGGAAGATAGTCCGGCCGTGCGCGTGCGCGAACTCGAAGTGATGGTAGACCCCCTTCCGGCTCAGCCCTTTGCTCGAGCTCATGAGGTGTTCTGAGAAAATGCCGGAGAGAGTTTTACGAGTTCTGGATAGATCCTGGCCGATTCTGCTGGTGCTGGCGGTTGCTCTGGTCACCTTCGGAAGAAGTCTATCGGTTTACTTCCTCGCCGATGATTTCGGACATGCTCACTATATCCAGGAAATTTTCAATGGTGATCTGAATCGGCTCTTCGCATGTCTTACCGGCAATTTCATGCAGGTGGATACCATGGCGGTCTACAGACCCTGGTTCTTCCTCACCCTGCTTAGTGATTTCGCCCTCTACCGGAGCAATTCGACCGGCTGGCAGGTTACCAATCTGGCGCATTATCTGGCTTGCTGTCTGTTTCTCTATCTGCTCATAAGAGAGCTCACCTCATACTGGGGTAAAAGGCGTTCCCTGGCCGCGGCGCTCTTATCGTCGATGCTCTTCGCCGCCAGTCCTCTTCATTGCGAAAGCGTGAGCTGGATGGGAGGCCGGACCGATGTAATCTGTCTCACCTACTATCTGGCTGCTCTTTATTGCACGGCTCGCTTTCTCAAACGCCGAACGGCGACCGTCTGGCTTTTCCTCGGGGTGATCGGGTTTTTCCTGGCGATTTTCACCAAGGAGATGGCGATTGGCTTTCCAGTGGTGGCGTCGGTGATGGCACTGCTTTTCGCCCGGACCCCGGGTGATTTCGACGCGCTACCGGATAGCTCGGCTTCTGGCGGCAGTCCCCGGCAGCCGGTGACTGTGGCGGTCTCGGTGGAGAGTGCCAGGGGCGGTCTGGAACCAGAGCCAGAATCGAAAACCTTGCGGGAGACCGCTCCGCAGTCTGCATCTTCCGGCCTCAGCCTGGCTCCGGCGGTTCTCCCACCGGCAAGGCGCGAGCAAGTCGCCGCGGCGCTTGCAGTGGCGGTGCCGGCCTTTGCCGGAGCGGCGGTTTATATGGTGATTCGTTTTCTCGCCCTGGGAACAGTCGGTGGAGGCTATAAGGGCGGGCTCGGCGAAGGGCAGCTCGAGAGCATATTCAGCCGGTTTGCCGATCTCGATACACTGAAAAGAATTGCTTTTCCCTTCAATCATTCGATTTTCGGCGGCGCCGAAAACCAGGCTCTCTATCTGGGTCTCATTTATGCAGTTCTCTTTGCTCTTCTGGTCACCCGGCTGCTTGCCGGCGCCTGGCCCAGAAAATGGCTTCTCTTTCTGGTTTGCTGGCTGGCTACCGCCATCGCGCCGATCTATCAGCTCTACGGACTGGGTTTCGATCTGGAAGGCAGTCGCTTCTTGTTTTTCGCCACCGCGCCCCTGGCTGTTCTTCTGCCTGTCCTCCTGCTTTCTCCCCTGAAGCGCCGGTCGGCTTCCGGAGGCGAGGCAAGAGACGAGATCGAGACGCCTCTCTCTTCCAGGCTCTTCGTGGTCTCCTGCCTGGCTCTAGCTGTCCTGGTGCTCGGCGATATGAAGATCGCCACCAGGAATAATACCGCCTGGCTCGAGGCCGGACGCCAGTCCCGAGCTCTGGTGGAGCAGCTCTCCGGCTGCCTGAGCGCGGTACCTGATGGCAAGCGAGTCGCCCTCCTTGGTATTCCCAACGATAATGCCGGTGCTCATATAGTCCTCAACGGACCGACCCTGGGCTATATGCTCAGCCCTCCATTCACTGAAGTCGACCTGACATCCCGGTTGATCACTTTTATGCCTTTCTCCTACGGCAGCCCTGAGAAGATCAACCAGCTCGCCTTCCGGTCCGCCCTGGCTGATCCTGATGTGGTTGGATTCTATGCCTGGGATCGAGAGACTCGCACCCTCTTGCCCCTGGCACTGGATAGAAGCTCCGGCAGGACTGCGGCTGAGCCCATTGTCATCAGGGGACCGGGCTTGTTTAACAGCGAGTCTAGCGGCGAGCCTGTCTGGGGACCCGGGGAGTCAGGCAATGGTCTGGCCATCGAGATCGCACCACTGGATATAGTGCCGACCCGATATGATTATCTGGAGCTGGAGGTCCCCCGGGCACAGTGTCAAGACATCAAAGACGGCGACTTCTCTTTGTCTTTCGGAGCACGCTCGTTCAGCACCAGGGCAACTTCAGTCCAGCCCCGGGGTGATGGGCCTGCTCTTCTCAGGATTCCTTTATCGAGCTTCTGGAGCTGGTATACAGCTGGTAAAATTGAGTCCATCGCTCTGCGCTTTCCTCCCTGTTCGAAGCTGTCGCCGGGTAACATGCGCCTCATTCCGGCAGAGCGGCTGGAACCTCTCATCGAGGTTCTGGATGGGCGATCCAATACAAGTTCCAGACCCGGACCTTTCGGGTCGTTCAGAGTGAGCCGCGCAGGCGACACCCGGCTGCGGGTACGGGCTCCTTCCGGTGCCGAGAGTATCGAGCTGCTTGTCGGAAAGTGCAATTTCCTCGTCGAAAGCCTGCGCGGCGAAGCCCTCGAAAAGGGTATGGGGAGCACCAGGAAGGCCGGCGGAGCGGAGGCGGTTTTCAGCCTTCCCAGGGAGAGTTTCAGTGGCATCGGCTACTATCAGATTTTCGCCCGGGCTCTGGATAGGGACAACGGTCGGATTGGCGAGCTGGCCGGGCCACTCACTCTCGAGTTGCGTTATTGAGACATGGTAGAATCCGCATCGGTTCAGGAGAGAGTTATGAAGGCAGTTGTAATCGGCGGCAACGGATTCATCGG
>JAGQHH010000034.1 GCA_020431945.1 Cyanobacteria bacterium HKST-UBA02
CTGGCTTGGTGAGTATGCGGGCGTTCTCGGTAATGGTGCCGACGGTGCCGGTGAGATCTCTGGAGCCCTGACCACCTGCCTTGAGGAGGTCGTCCAGAGAGCCTGCCAGGTTGTCTACACCCTCGGTCATGGCATGGCCGCTGGCGGTGAGGAGTTTGCCTGCCTGACTGCGCGCGGTGCTGGCGGAAAGAGATTCTACGGCTTGCATGCCTTCGTCCACCGGTTTGAAGGCGGTGCGACCGAGCTCGCTGGCGGTGCTGCGCATGGTGGGAAGCAGGGAGCCGGTATGGCTTCCGCCGTTGCCGGCGACCCGTTCGGTGAGACCGGCGAAACTGCTGGTCAAGCCGTTGCCGGCAGTAGAATAAGCCGGCGTCAGTCCGCCGATACGGGTTTCCAGGGAACCCAGCGGCTTGGCAGCGAATTTGGTGGCGGTGGCTGTCTCATCCAGGAGTGTCGAGGCATTGTCCAGGAGGCTGGTGGTCTTGGCGGCGGCATCATCCAGCAAGCTTCCGCCCCGGACGGCGGCATCGTCCAGGAGCCCGGTCACCCGGACGCTTCTGCTGGCCATGGACATATTGTCTGCCATGCCGGTAGCCCCTGCTTTGGAGCCGCTGCCACCGACGAAGAGCAGGGCTGCGAAAGTCGTGGCACGACCGACCAGATGACCTTTCTCTTCCGATGTTCCGGTGCTCAGGGTCTGCCCGGCGTCTGCCACGGCATCCTTGATCACTTTGCTGCGGGAGCCGTCGCCGAGACCGACTACGTCGGCGCTCAGACCGCCTGCGAAGGAGGCTACTCCGGTGGCGTTGTTGGTCAGGTTGACCAGGAAGCCCGACCGCACCGACTTGCCCTGGGAGTGTGCCAGGATCGCGTCGTCGGTGCTCATCTTGGGACCGGTACCGAGGCTGTGCAGTCCGACTACCGTGTTCTTGAGCTCGTCGAAAACGCCGAGCCCGAAGCCTACCGCTGCGCCCCTGTCGGACTTGGGAGCAGTGGTGCCTCCGGAGGATAGATCCAGGAGCGCATTGCCGGTATTGCCCTTTGGTCCGGGTGCGGCGGGGACCTCGGTGCTGGCGGCAAGGAGATTGTTCCCGGTGCTTGCGACTCTGGTCTCGGGGCTGGCGGCGTTGCCCGAACCTTTGTCTGCGGCTGCAAGCAAGGGGTTTTCTTTACGTGTGGAGTTTCCGACTGGTACGGAGGCGGCGGTAAGTAGATTGAGGCCTTTATTAGTCTCCGGGGCAGGGTCGTGACTGGACTGATCTTTTGAAGATCCGTCGCCGCTGCCGTTTCGCATTAGGTCTGCCAGAGACATGGTTTGGAGTAATCCGCCGCTTTACAGTGATTTGCCTTCTTTGCCAGTTTGCCGCTGCTTGTCAAGAGGGCTTGTCGTTAGTGCATATATGCCGGTCGGTCAGAAATTCGACAAAGTTGCGCTTGACAAACCCAGCATAAACGCAACCGGGTGGGTCTGAAGTGGGGAAAATACGAAAAACGACCGCAGTATAAGAGATTTAGATCACTTTTAATGTTCTATCTGATCTCCACCTGATAAATTCCCTTAAAAGGCGCTTTCTAAACGCGTTTCGGTTGTCAAGCGCCGCTTCCGGCGCTCAGGTGAATGAGAAAGGGAGCTGAGCCTGTGTCGCTTAGCGGGCACATCCAAGAGACCATAGATGCCATCATGAACCAGGATCCGGCCGCCCGGAGCCGGCTGGAGGTAGTCCTCTGCTATCCCGGCTTCCATGCAATGGTCTTCCATCGTCTGGCCAACCCGTTATGGAAGTCCGGACAGCGGACTCTTGCCCGTTTCGTCTCTCATCTCGGGCGCTGTCTCACTGGAATCGAGATCCATCCGGGGGCCAGCATCGGCCGGCGATTCGTCATCGATCACGGCATGGGGGTGGTGATTGGCGAGACCACGATCATCGGTGACGACTGTTTCCTCTATCAGGGAGTCACCCTGGGGGCTGGAGCGGAAGCCCGGGACGGGGAGAAGACCCGGGGGACCAAACGTCATCCTACCCTGGGAAACGGCGTGGTGGTGGGGTCCGGCGCCGAGATCCAGGGAGATGTCACTGTCGGGGACAATGTTCGGGTGGCCTCCGGGTCCATCGTTCTCAAGGATGTGCCTGCTAATTCAATCGTGGTCGGGGTACCGGGCCGGGTCGTCTATAAGGACGGCAAAAGAGTCTCCCGGGCTGTGCCTGATATAGAGGCCGAGGCAATCAAGAGTCTCAAAAAGAAGATCGATGGACTGGAGGCTCAACTCAAGCTCCTCAAGAAGGATTTCGAGGTCTCTGCCGATCAGAGCCAGGCTCTGGACAGCATTTGTGAAGAAGATTCAGGACAGGAGCCTGGTGACGACACGGACCCTATCGATGTTTTTCTCCAGGGTGCAGGGATATAGGGGCTTCTAATTGCCTCAAGAAAGAGTAGAATTAAGATTCATCGTCGAGACGGGGGAAGCATGGCAGAAAGCGAGCTGGGCAAGGCCTTCGAAACTTTGGCCGAGGCCTTGAAACTTACCGAGTCCGAGATCACCGAGGAAGTCAAGGTGATCGAGCAGCAGATCGAAGAGCTCAAGGGGCGGATAGTCGAGCTCAATGCCAAGCAGGAGACCCTCGCCCATGACCGCGAGTCTCTATCTGAAATGTTCAGCCGTTATAGCGCCACTGAAGACGGTGCCCAGAAGATCGAATTCTAGGCCTGGTCTGGTGTAAATATCGCCCTAACACGGTAAGATGAACAGAAGTGAGCCTGCCAGATCCAGGCGCGCGGTGATTTCCTTGAATCCGAGTCTCTAGATGTCAGCCACCTGTCCTTTCTGTGGAGCAAAGCTAAACCTCGGTCTCAGGTTTTGCGTTGTCTGCGGCAGGCATGTGACCAATGAGACCATGGGCAAGTTTGCCGGGCTGAAAGGGGGATTCAGACCCGCCGATATCACCCGGCGCCTGGATGAGATGATTTCGGCTGCCCGTTTCAAGAAATCCCGTCGCTCTCACGAGATCGAACGCGGAGCTCGCTGGGCCTTCGTAAACACGATCTATCTACTGGTCGCTACCGGGCTTTTCTATTCGGCTATCCAGTTCTCGCTGGAAACCATGTTCCCCGGGAAGTTCCACCATACTCGCATTCCCGTAGGGCAGATCCTGACTTTCTTGAAGCAGCCCCTCTCCCCTCCTGATTCTAATCAGACGCCGGCTCAGACACCGCCGAAGCCGGAGAAGAAAGAGGCTGCACCGGCACCGCCAGCCGCCAAGCCCAAGGTGAGCAAGAGCTCCTCCAGCCGCGCCAAGCGGAAGGTGCGGGGCAAGCGCTCAGGACGCCGGGGCAAATCGAGCAAGAAGCGCTCGCATCGCTAAGCTATCGACAGAATCAGGGTGAGTGCTCGGCTGAGCCTCTGGGCTTCTCGTGGTCCATGGCCAGACGGACTATGCCATGCTCGATGAGAGTCTCCAGCTCGCTTATGGTCCAGCTCTTCTTCACAGTGGGGGAATGGTAGAGATCGGCGCGCACGAGTTTTTCTCCGGCACTCTTGATCTCGTAGAAGTACTCCTTTTCGTAATAAGGAGGAACCTTCACGATGAGCAGCTGTCCTTTTTGAAACTTATGGTCCATTTCACACTACGAAAAATTCAGCGAGCCGCTCCCACTAGATGCCGGGCGTGAGCACTCTTGACCTCCAGGGAGCTCTGCTCGCAGATCTGGTACAACTTCGCGTCACGCATGAGCTTTTCCACCGGGTATTCCCGGCTGTACCCGAACCCTCCGAATACCTGTACGGCATCCGTAGTCACTCTCATTGCCACATCCTGGGCGAAAGCCTTGGCTGCGGCTGCCCGGTCCAGGGCTTCCGCTGCCTGATCGACCAGGATGGCTGCCTGTCTGATGAGAAGGCGAGAAGCCTCGATTTCCCGGGCCATATCGGCAAGGATGAAACCGACGGCCTGGTGCTGGCCTATAGGCCGTCCGAAAGTCTGTCTCTGCTTGGAGTATTCGATGGCATGGTGGAGGGCTCGAGAGGCGACCCCGGTGGCACCGGCCGCGATCATGAGGTGCATGGTTGGAAGGATCTTCTCGATGATCCGCCCGGCCGAACCCGGGCCGCCGATGAGATTGTCGGCGGTGAGGCGGACCGAATCGAGACTCATACCGCATACATGGCGGCTGCGTCTGCCGAAAGATTCGACTCTGCTCGTGACGGTGAGACCGGGTGCATCCGCCGGTACGATGAAAACCGATGAGGCGTCCGGCTGCGCGTCGTCCTGAGCAACCACCAGGTACCAGGCTGCCTGACCGCCGTTTATCAGTGCGGTATTCCTGCCGCTCAACAAATAGTCCGAGCCCTGCTTCGAGGCTGTAATATCATAGATGGTGGCATCCTGGCTGGCATATCCGGCCACGGATGGTTTCTCGAGAAGCGGTGCTAGAAAGGCTTCTCGTTGTCCATCGCTGCCGGCGGCGAGAAGCGGAAGCTGGGCGATAGCACTGGCCTCGAAGGCTCCGGCGATGCCACTGCATCCGGCAGCAAGCTCTTCCAGTATGACGCAAGAGTCCAGGGTGCCAAGCCCCATGCCGCCCAGCTCTTCCGGAATCTGAAAATTGATCAGTCCGATCTCCCAGGCTCGGGCGATTATCGACGAGGGAAACTCGCGGCTATGATCCAGTGACTCCGCGACTGGTGTGATCTCGCCGGCGGCGAATTCGCGTGCCAGTTTTTGAAACTGCTCCTGATCGTCGGATAGCTTGAGGTTGAACATACTTTTCTCCATTTTCGAGGGATTATACCTCGCCATCTATTTATAGCCCTGGCTTAGCATTTTATAAGGACTTCCCGGAGCCTCCCCGTGCGTTCGGATTCACAGGGTCCGCCGATGAGTCGAATGGCTTTCCTTAGAGGAAGTTCACTCTCATTGCCGCAACACGAGCGGCTTCCACTTGACCATTGCGGCTCCGGTAGTCATGATAGCGATGTCCCAGCGCGTTACTAGAGACACACATGTCCCCGCTCATCGCACCTTCGATTCTTTCCGCCGACTTTACTCGTCTCGGCGAGGAGATCGCCGTGGCCGAGAGAGGCGGTGCCGACTGGATACATGTCGATGTCATGGACGGGCACTTCGTACCCAACCTCACCATCGGCATGCCGGTGCTCGCCGGGATCCGCAAGTGCACATCGCTGCCCATGGACGTGCACCTGATGATCGAAGAGCCCGATCGCTACATCGAGGATTTCGCTCGCGCCGGTGCCGACCTGATCACGGTACATGCCGAGGCTTGCCACCACCTGCAGCGCACCCTCACCGCTATCCGCGCCCTCGGCAAGAAAGCGGGAGTAGCGCTCAACCCGGCTACGCCGCCGGAAGTGCTCAGCTATGTGCTGGCGGATACCGATCTCGTGCTGGTGATGAGCGTCAATCCCGGATTCGGCGGTCAGAGCTTTATCGATGCCGTGGTGCCCAAGATCAAGCAGGTGCGCGATATGTTCGATCAAGCCGGTTACGAGAATGTCCATGTCTCGGTGGATGGTGGTATCGATCCGTTGACTGCACCGCTGGTGGTGGCTGCCGGAGCTGACGTACTGGTGGCTGGAAGCAGTATCTACAAATCGAAATCAGTCGAGAAAGCGATTGCCGGGCTCAAAGCGTCCGGAGGCGGTCCGCAGCGCAAGGCTTGTTGAGCCGAGCGAACAAATTTGATTCAGGAGATTACAGTGAGAAGCAAGGGGAAAGTAATGAATAGCCAAAAGTCAATCTGCCTGGCACTGAGCGCCGCTTTCGTGCTTGCCAGCCCACTTTCGGCCCTGGCCAAAGAAAAGGGCGATGATTGGATCAAGGACACCTCTCAGATAGGCAAGTCCAACGGTGTGATCATGTCCAACCAGCTGCTCGAACTCGGCATGTTCACCGGCAGCACCCTGCGCATCCAGGGCGAGCAGGCTCTCAGGCTCGGTGATACCGATCGTGCTATCACAGTTTTGCAGCGTTCCATCGAGATGGAGCCGCTGGACATGGACGGTCGCATCCTCTATGCCTCGGCTCTCGAGAAAAAGCTCCTGGCTCAGAAGGAGCGTGATCCGAAGCTCTACAATTTCGTCATCAAGCAATGGTATTTCGTATCCGAAAAAGCCGAATTCGCCGATCAGAAATTCCAGGCTATCGGTCATATCCAGAATCTCACCGGTACCCTGCCCAAGTGGTACGAGCGCAAAGGCAAATTCCTCAAGCGTGTCCTGATTCCCGAGGACGGCTCAGTGAAAGTAGCCATCGGCGGCGGAGCAAAGACTCAATAATTCTTCTTCAGGCACCATTTGACAATGGTTCTCACCATTCGGAATGCTCCGAACAGGGCTGAGATCACGCCAATCACCATCCAGGTCCAGCAGTTGTGCATCTGGAGCAGGTGTTCTCTGGTGGCGAAGAATCCGTCGGTAAGATGCTTCTGGGAAGGAGGCAGGCTGTCGAATGCAGCCTGGAAGTCCGACGGTGCGATAAAGCTCACAGTCAGCAAGATGAATCCGATGGCGGCATTGAGAACACCGAAAATGAGCCAGGTCCAGCCTGCCCTGTAAACGAAAAGAAGAGGCCAGAAGCCGACAAGCAGCAGGGCATCGCTCGTCCACACCAGGGGATGAGCCGGGGGCAGGACAAAAAGGAGCAGAAAGCCCACAGTCCAGAGGACCAGAGAAGCGATACCCGCTATTTTTTTCTTGCTAGAAGCGGAGGGCTCGGTCACTGACTATCTCTTTGATGGTTTCTACAATCACTCGTCCTTCATCGGGAAGGTCCGCCGGGGCGAGGAGATCGGCAGCGGTTCGGGCGAAGCCGACCTTGTCGAAAGCCGGCAGTCCCTTCGTCCGGGCCAGCTCCGCCAGTCCTCTGGCGCAGCCGGGCGGAGCCGGGATGTCCTCCTTCTCGATACTCGTGCTGTTGAAATAGTCTCTGGCCAGGCGGAGTATCGTGTCCCTCTTGAAAGTATCCTCGATCTCGCCGGAGCGCAGGGTGATCAGTCTGTCCCCGGACCTGAGGCTGTCGGCCAGAACCTCGGCTTCCTCACTGACGTCTCCATCAAGAACCGCGATGATCGGAAGGGCTACGGTTTCTTTCATGCTCAGATAATTCCTCACCACCTGCCGCGCTCCTCCGCAGGAGACGATTCGAATGCCAGCGCTGTCGAAATGATATGACAGCAGGTCGCCGAATACAGGCAGGAGAATCTGCTCGGTCTGTCCCTCCACCAGGCAAAGGGCTCTGGGGAGAAACTCTCCCGGCAGTCTCTGCCGGTGCTCCAGCATGGTTGTTTCCCAGGCGCTTCCAGAGTCGGATTCAGGACCGCCTTCATTGATGTCTTTCAGGAAATCGGCGATGGCCAGGGCGCGCTCGTCGTCCTGCCACGGCCCTGCCGATAGCAATCGGCACCAGTCCGGTGTCGAGCGGGTCATGAGCTCCAGATAGAGACGCTCTGATTCTTCGAGCTCGGTTTCCGAGCCGGAGCTCGAGTCTTGAATGTCTTCGAGAGAAGCACCTGCCAGAGTCGACCGGAAACTATCGAAGGCGATGGTTCTGTGCCGTTTCAGGTCTTCCAGGGCAAGCCGGTTGCTCACCGTTTTGTTGCTCTTCTGCCTGAGCTGGTCGCCATTCCCATTTCCGAATAACTGTGCGAAAATCGTACACTGCTCTTTCAAAGACAGCGACTCGATATCGACTTTGCCGCCGTTTGATCTCTTCAGTTGTTTGCGGAGCGCCTTGCGGATCTGCGACCATTTGCTCGAGGGTTCTTCGAATGACAGTATCTTTTGAACCACCGTCCAGAAGGTCTCATCGGATGGATTTTCGGAGTTGATATTTTTCGCCTGCATCGAGAAAGAGGAACGGAAGTCCCGGTAGTCACGAGTCCGATCCTACCATGTACCAAAATGTAGAATCAGGCAAAAAGAATCTCGATGATGTAATCATCAGCGGATCGCTCTGGGCTGCCATCTGGCACATGGCATGGCCTCTTCTCATCCAGATGTCCACGGTCTCTCTGGCGAGCTTTTGCGACGTCTGGGTGGCCGGCAAGATGGGTTCGGGTGTCCAGGCTGCAATCGGTATTTGCGGGCAGATATGGTTTTTCATGATCCTTGTCACCGTGGCGCTTTCCTCCGGAACTACCGCTCTGGTCAGCCGCTACTGGGGAGCGCGGGATCTCGAGACAGCAGCGGAAGCCGCCAAGCAGTCGATGATGTTCGCTTTCATTTTCGGAACTCTTTCAGCTGCGACAGGGTTGATCGCCGCTCGTTTTCTGCTCGGCGCTCTGGGGGCGTCCCCGCAGGTGCAGGAGCTCGGCTGGCAATACATGTCGGTGGATATGCTTTCCCAGCTTCCTTTCACAATCGTCTGGGTTTCCCACTCCATATGGCGGGCCCGGGGCAATGCCCGGGTGCCCATGATGGTCTGGATGCTTCTCACCGTGATCATCGTCACCCTGGACTTTACCCTGTTTATCTATCCTTTCCAGTTCGGGATCCGTGGTATCGGCTGCGCCTGGGTGACGGCGGCGGTGGTCGGCATGACACTGAATCTGGTGCTGCTCCGGGGAACCGAGCTTTCTGCATGTGTCGATATCAAACAGCTCTGGGAGACCGGTTTCAAGAAGTCCTGGCTCTTCCGCATCCTCAAGATCGGTCTGCCGGCTTGTGCCACGGACCTGGCCTGGATCGGGGGCTGCTTCGCTCTTTTCCTGATCTTCGCTCGTACGACCAACCCCACTGCCTGCCAGGCAGCCTGGACCGTGGGTTTTCGTCTGGAGGAGATCGTCTCCTGTCTGCCTCTGCATGCCCTGAGCACCGCCGTGGCCACTATCGTCGGTCAGAATCTCGGAGCGCTCAAGCCTGAGCGGGCGGAGAAGGCCGGATGGCAGGTGGCGGTAACCGGCGTGTTCTTCACCAGCTTCGTGGCTGCCGGCCTCTATTTCGGCGCCAGACCCCTTGCCGGTCTGATGAGCATGGACCCTCAGGTGGTGGACTACACCACTTCTTATTTCAAGATAATCGGTCTCTCTCAGCCCTTCCTGGCGGCCTGGCTGATTCTATTCGGTGCCATGCAGGGAGCCGGTTATACCGCCTGGCCGATGTGGGCCAGCCTGGTGAGCCTGGTTCTCTTGAAGCTTCCCCTGTGCTGGTATCTGACGGTGCTCATGGCCGACGGTCCCACCGGTTGCTGGTGGGGTATCGCCTGTTCCACGGCACTTCTGGGGATTCTTGCTGCCTGGCGCTATAGCACCGGGGTATGGAAAAACCAGAATGTCTGAGCTGGTCTTGTCCCTGCTTTGTGTCAAGGGGGCAAGTGCTTGAACCGGAGCCTTGCGGAATTCGTATTTGATAGTGTACGGCTCAAGAGGTGCAGGCTATGTCCGAGGCGACACTTTCGTTCAGGCTTGGTTTCGAGCTTCCCCTGTTCAGGCTCCGTCTGGTCAGGGAAGGAGATCCGGCAGCTTCCAGGGTATCCATCAAAACTCCCCGGGAGGCTGCCTCATTTCTAGGTCCCCTCATGGAGGCGCCGGAGGAGCACTTCATCTCGCTTCATCTCAATGCCCGCAATCAGGTCCTCGGTGTGCACGAGGTCTCCCACGGCACACTCTCGGCTTCCCTGGTGCACCCCCGGGAGGTCTTCAAAGCCGCTGTGCTGGCCAACAGCCATGCCCTTTTGATCTGTCACAATCACCCTTCCGGAGCCGATCTGAAGCCCAGTCTCGATGACCTCGATACCACCGCCAAGCTGGTGGACGCCGGGAAGCTCCTGGGTGTGGAAGTGGTGGACCATATCATTGTCGGCTCTCTTACAAGAAATGACTGGTACAGTGTTCGTGAGCATCATCCGGAGATCTGGTTCTGAAAGATTTTCGTCTGTGAGTCCATGGATACTGGCTCTTTATCGTCAGATTTGCTAAAAATACTCCGATGAACAAGAGACAATCGATAGCCGTGAAGGTCGGTGGTGTGATAGTGGGTGGCGGCAATCCCATCGTCGTCCAGTCTATGACCAATACCGCCACCGAGGATGCTGCCGGCACCGCCGTCCAGATCAAAGAGCTTGCCGATGCCGGCTCCGAACTCGTGAGGCTGACTGTCAATACTCGCGAAGCTGCCCGGGCTCTTCCTGCCATCGCCAGGGAGCTCGAGACTCTCGGGGTTGATGTTCCTCTGGTGGGCGACTTCCACTATAACGGTCATCTTCTCCTCAAAGAGTTCCCGGATTGTGCCCGGATTCTCTCCAAGTACAGGATCAATCCGGGCAATGTCGGCCGGGGAGAGCGCCATGACGAGAATTTCCGGGCCATGATCGAGGTCGCTATCGCCAACGACAGACCGGTTCGGATCGGTGTCAACTGGGGATCTCTGGATCAGGATCTGCTTGCCCGGATGATGGATGAGAATGCCGGCTCCCGGGAGCCCAGGGATGCTCACAGCGTGCTTATCGAAGCGATTGTAGCCTCGGCTCTGGCATCGGCTTCCATGGCGGAGTCCTACGGTCTCTCCCGGGACAAGATCATCATCAGCGCCAAGGTCTCGGAGGTCCCGGACCTGATTACCGTCTATCGCAAGCTCGCCTCTGCCTGCGACTATGCCCTGCATCTCGGTCTCACCGAGGCGGGCATGGGCATGAAGGGCATCGTCTCCTCATCCTGCGCCCTCTCGGTTCTTCTCAACGAGGGGATCGGCGACACCATCAGGGTCAGCCTGACACCGGAGCCCGGGGCGAGCCGCACCCAGGAGGTGCATGTCTGCCAGCAGATCCTCCAGTCCCTCGGTATGCGATCTTTCCTGCCCCAGGTGACGGCCTGTCCCGGTTGCGGTCGCACCACCTCTACTGTTTTTCAGGAGCTGGCCAGGCAGATCGAAGATCATCTTGTCGAGAAGAGAAAGCTCTGGGCCAGGGATTATCCTGGAGTGGAGAATCTCAAGGTGGCGGTCATGGGCTGTATAGTGAACGGACCCGGAGAGTCCAAGCATGCCGATATCGGCATCTCTCTGCCGGGCACCGGGGAAGAACCCCGGGCCCCGGTCTTCGTGGATGGTGAGCATGTGGATACGCTTTCCGGTCCGAACCTGGCGCCGGACTTCATCGCCATGGTGGAGAGCTATGTCGCTCGCAAGTATAGAAACAGCTTCTAGAAAACCCGCTTTCCGTCTATCACTCTTCTTTCGCTGGCGAGGAGCACTACGTCTCCCTCGGTTCCGCCCGGAAGACCGAGAACCAGGACTTCCGAGGCGAACCCCGCGATTCTCTTGGGCTTGAAATTCACCACCGCCAGGATCTGCCGACCGAGCAGCTCCTCTTTGCTGTAGAGCCTGGTGATCTGGGCGCTGCTGGTCTTCACTCCGAGCTCGCCCAGATCGATCCAGAGCTTGTATGCCGGCACCCGGGCTTCGGGAAAATCCTCCACCTTGCTTATGGTGCCTGCCCTGATATCGACCTTCAAGAAATCGTCGAATTCGATCAGGTCGCTCATCAGTTGTTTTCGTTCAGCTTCTTCACTTCGGTGGTGACACTGGGGATGATCTCGAAAAGATCGCCCACGACACCGTAGGTGGCATGCTTGAATATCGGCGCTTCGGGATCTTTGTTGATGGCCACGATCACTTTGGACGAGGACATCCCGGCCAGATGCTGGATGGCGCCGGAAATTCCGCAAGCAATATAGAGCTGCGGGCTAACGGTCTTGCCTGTTTGACCGACCTGGTGCTGGTGGTCTATCCAGCCTGCGTCGACCACTGCCCGCGAGGCACCAAGGGCGGCGCCCAGGGCATCGCAGAGATCCTCGAGCATCGGCCAGTTCTCGGGACCTTTGATGCCCCTGCCACCGGATACGATTATCGAGGCTTCACTGAGCTCGATCTTGGTGCCTTCGGCTTTATGGGTCTCCACGACCTTAGCCCGGATGGAGCCTGTATCGACGGCCAGATCTTCGACGGCAGCTTCATTATGATTGCCGTCTCCTTCATCGAGAGCGAAGACATTGGCTCTCAGGGTGACGAATGCCAGGGGCGAGGAGAATTCGAAGGTGCCCATGCACTTGCCGGAGTACATGGGGCGGACTGCATCGAGCTTGCCGTTGTCGGCGATGAGTTCCATGACGTCGGTGACCAGAGGAGCGTTCAAGCGTGTGGCAGCTCTCGGGAAGAGATCTCTTGCCATGGCGGTGTTCGCTCCGAAGACGAATTTCGGATCGGCTTTTTTCACGCCTTCCACCAGGGCACTCGTATAGCCCTCTGTCGAGTAGGATGCGAATGCGCCGGCGTCGGCGATATATAGCTTCGCCGGATGATATTTGCCTATCTCGGCTGCCAGACCTTTGACGTTTTCGCCTACCAGAAGCGCGCTCACCGGCTCGCCGCCTGACTTGCGTTTTGCTTCACAGAGGGCTTCCAGGCTGGACTTGCGGATATGACCGTTTCTCTGCTCGATGAAAACCAGAATTCCTTGAGGCATTGCGATTATCTCCTTAAATTCTTTAGAGCACGTGGGCTTCGTTTCTGAGAAGACCGACCAGGGTCTTGGCCTGGGTCTCGGGGTCGCCTTCGATCTTCTTGCCTTGCGGGCGCTCCGGGGGCATGTCCATGGACTTGACGCTCACCAGGCGAGTGATCTGTCCTTTCACACCCAGGGCCTCTGCGTCTTTTGTCTCGATGGTCTTGCGTCTTGCGGCCATGACACCTTTGATGGAGGGATAACGAGGCTCGTTGAGACCCTTCTGAGCGCTTATCACCGCCGGAAGTGGCCCTTCCACGAATTCATGAGCGCCTTCGATCTCGCGCTCGGCTTTGAAATTACCGCCATCCACTTCGAGCTTGACCACGACGGTGGCCTGGGGCAGATCAAGGAGCTCTGCGAGAATCGCCGGAACCTGGTTGTTGTCGCCACCGACGCCCTGCTGACCGCAGAGGATGATGTCGTAGCCACCATCTTTGATGGCAGCAGCGAGGACCTTTCCGGTGCTGAGAGGATCGAGCCATTGCAGCTCGGGGTCGTTGATATGGACGGCCGTGTCGATGCCGCGGGCGAGGCAGTCTCTCAGGACATCGGTGACCTCGGCTCCGCCGGCCGATATGGCGACAGTTTCGCCGCCGTGCTTTTCTTTGAGCTTGAGAGCTTCTTCTACGGCGAATTCGTCATAGGGGCTGGTAATGAATCGAACCCCGTTGAGATCGATATTCTTTTTGTCAGCGGCAATCTTGATATTTGCCTCGGTGTCCGGTACGGACTTAACACAAACGGCGATCTTCAAGGACTGTCCTCCTCAGGCGGATCTATCACGTGCAAGATGCCATTTTATGTTTTGCCAGGCAGAAAGCCGCGTTTTTACCAGATTCCTTAATTGATCGGGTGTTTACAACCGGATATCAAGACGTGATAACGATTTTCACCCGGCTTTTTCGATCGTCGGCTTGCATTTCGATCCGGACATCGAGGAATTCCCTGATCGTCTCGATATTGGTGAGGGTATGGCTCGATGGCGGGCCGGTGATGAAGGAGCCGGAGCCGGCAAGAGCCAGGGGAAGGAGAAGTTGATCCGCCAGATGCTCGCCGACCGGGGCTCCGGTCTCGAGATACTGTTTCGCCTGGCGCGCTGCATCGCCGGCTACCATCTCGGCACGAAGCCCTTTCTTTCCCAGGGCCGAGAATGTCTCGGTGATCTCCCCTGTCTCGACATGCACGAAGACTGCATTACCCGGACCACCGGAGCGCTCGCCATTGATAATCGCGCTTCCCTCAATTGCTGATCCGAGCTTCTGCGAAAGCTCGTCCAGCTCTCGTTGCGCGATGGATTCAGGAAGCCGGCAGACAAGAGCGGCGGTCTTGATGGAAAGCAGATCGAGGCTTTCCTCCAGGTGAAGCGGGAGAAGCTTCCCGGCGGGATCTATAGCGGTTTCTATGATCCCGCCGCCACCCGGGTAGAAACCATAGCTCTTGAGGTCGAGGGAGACTCGTGCACCCTGCCTCTCGAGGAGAGGTAAAAAGGTTCGGCTCAAGAATTCGACAGGCGGGGCCATGGGGTTATGGGTGCCCCCCTTGAGGATTATCTTGCTCGGTTGCCTGGCTAGAAGAAGCGGCGGGAGGACGGTCTGAAGCACGAGGGTGGTGCTACCGGCGGTGCCAATATCGAACTCGTAGTGACCGGGCTGCGGCTCTTGCGGCTCGAAGGTGAGCCTGGTGGATCCCAGCTCCATCCCGTTCACATGGGCGCCGGCGATGCGGCTGGCCGCCTTGACCGCGGTGAGATGCTGATGCAGCAGCCCGGGCTTTTTCCTACCTGCCCTCAGGTTCTTGATCCGAAACCCGCGGCCGGTGATCATGGATAGCGAGAGGGCGGTCCTCAGGATCTGACCGCCGCCTTCCCCGAGGGAACCGTCTATTTCGATCATTGCTTGTCGTTGTTGCCGTCGTCGTGATCGCCGCCGTTGTTCTGGCGCTTGGGGTGCGCCAGGAGACCCTGGGGCATGAGATAGCATTTTTCTTTCTCGCACCAGGCTATCTGCTCCACCAGCTCGTCGGGATCATCGATTACCGTGAGCAGATCGAGCTCCTCGGCGGTGATGAAACCCCTCTCTTGAACGCTGTTTCGGAGCCAATCTATCATTGGGTTCCAGAACTTGGAGCCCACCAGAAACATCGGAAAGCGCTTGATCCTGTTGGTCTGGATCAGGGTCACCGCTTCGAAAAGCTCATCGAGGCTTCCGAAACCTCCGGGAAGAATCACGAAGGCCACCGCATATTTGACGAACATCAATTTGCGGATGAAGAAATACCGGAAGTCCACTGAGACGTTCTGGTATGGATTGGGGGCTTGCTCGTTGGGGAGCTGGATATTGAGCCCCACCGAAGTGCCACCACTTTCGAAGGCGCCCTTGTTGCCGCCTTCCATGACACCGGGACCGCCACCGGTTATAACGGCGAAGCCCCTTTCCGATAATTTCTGGGCGATTACCCTGGCGAGCTCGTATTCAGGATCATCCGGCTTGCAGCGGGCGGTCCCGAAAATGGATACCGCCGGCCCGACCCGGGACATATCATCGAATCCTTCCACCAGCTCTGCGATCATTCGAAAGATGCGCCAGGTGTCCTTGACCGTCATCTCATCGAGCACAAAACTGTCTGACATTCTGTTGTTTACCTGCATTCTTTTCTGGTTACTTTATATATACTCTAGTATTGCACTAAACTGAAAAAAGTGGCGCTCAGCCCGCCAGAAACAATTGCAGGGCGCTGATGTCCTTGAGGCGGCCGGTCTTGACCTTGTGCTCCAGATCGGTGAGCAGCTCCTTCTTCTCCAGGAGGCGTCGGGAGCTCCATTTGGTCAGGCGTTTCAGGTCCTTTTCGGCGACAAACGGGTGGATCTTCATGACTGCCTGGATCTTTTTCGCCTGCTCGGGCAGGGGCAGCTCTCTCTTCTTGATCCCGGGGCCCCCCGGTAAATGACTGTGGCTGTCCTCGACCACGGCTTTCATCTCCACCCATCGCGATAGGAATGTCTGGATCGTGGCCAGTATCTTGATCGCCGGTTGCCTGGAGAGAAGCTCGTCGACACTGGCGAGGGCTTGCTGTCCATGCCCGGCCAGGAAATGATCGAGGAGAGCGAAGACATGGTCGTGATGGGGGCTGAGCTCGACCACCAGGTCATAGGTGATATGGGTCTGGGGGAGGATGTGCACTGCTGCCTTTTCGATCTCGCTGGCTATCTGCCTGAGATCCGCCTCTGTGCCGTCGAGGAGGTAGCTTATCGCCCGGTCGTCGATGGTGACACCGTGATGTTTGGCTTCTTTACGGCACCAGGTCTCCAGTTGCGGATTGGGGGAGCCGACATAGAACTTGGGTTTGACGAACTCTTCGATGGTGGCATGCTTAGCCATGATCTTGGAGGTCTTGAGGCTCTTGTCGAAGTTTGCCGGACAGGCGAAAAGCAAATAAGTGTTCTCGTGCACCGAGGACAGAGCCTCGTCCAGATGCTCCAGCTGCTTGTTCTGTTTGCTCTGGCTGTCGCTGGCACTCTTGTCTGTTTTCGTTTTTTTCTTGGTGAAAAGATCGCAGTCATCGAAGACGATCACTTTGTTGCCGGGTCCGAAGGGGACCGAAAGCGCGTTGTCGGCGATATCCTGAATTCCCGGCCTGCTCATCTTGGCGAAATTGAAGCTCGCCCACTGGGGGTCGAGCAGCTTTTCCTTGTGGCGCTTCAGGGACCGGTAGAGCTCGAAGTCCTCTTCGCCTGCCAGGACGATGATCGGCATTAACGGGAGAGATCCATGGTCTGAGCGTGCAGTCTGTTGCCGGTGGCAATGAAATAGATTCGCTTGGCGATGGAAGTGCAGGCGTCTCCCATTCGTTCGAGAAAGCGGGCGCAGAAGAGGAACTGGGCCCGGATCTGGGCTTTGGTGCGATCCTGATCGCCGAGATCCGACAACAGTCTCTTGGAGAGAACGTCATGGAGATAATCGACGCTGTTGTCTCGCTGGAGAATCTCTTTGGCTTTTTCGGCTTCTTCGTTGAGGAAGCTTATCAGGGTGTCCCGGGCCATCTCGTGGACGACTTCGGCCATCTCCACCATCTCCTCGGGCACCTCCACGCCTTCTTCCCGGGCCCATTCGGCGACTTTGGCGACCCGGTTGGCGTGGTCCGCCATGCGCTCCAGCTTGGCAGCGATGATGGTGATGCTGACCAGGGCGCGAATTTCTTTGGCGCTCATGGACTGATTCTCGAGCAGGAGATCGATACACTTTTCCTCGATCTCGTGACAGACGTCGTTGATTTCCTCTTCCTGCTCCTCGATGAACTCCAGGCTGGCATCGGGCTCATGCCTGAGCATCTTGGTCATTTCTTCCACGGAGCGATCGACTTTTCTGCCCATGGACACCACATCGACTTTCAAGAGAGTGAGTGCTTTAAGTTTCAATTGCTTTTCTCCGCTTAATCCGTCTTCGACGGTGTATTGAGCCGGTATCCTGAACGCTGAACGGTTTCGAGCAGCCTGGGCCTTTTCGGGTCTTCCTCCAGCTTCTGCCTGAGCCAGCGCATGTGTACCGCAACTGTTTTGACATCGCCCGAGAAGTCGGATCCCCAGACCTTGTTCAGGAGGGTGTCGGTGCTCAGGGTCTTGTCGGCATTCTTCATGAGAACGGTGAGAAGCGAGAACTCTTTGGGCGAAAGATCGATTTTACGGTCACCCAGGGTGACTCGCTTGGCAGCGGTATCGAGCACCAGTGATCCGACTTCCAGGCGGGTAGCCTGCACACTCTCTCCCTTGCGGACCCGGCGCAGAAGAGCCTGGACCCTGGCCATGAATTCGATGGCCGAAAAGGGCTTGGCCAGATAATCGTCAGCTCCGGCCGAGAGTCCCTGGGCGACATCATTAGGGCTCGACCTGCCGGTCAACATGAGGATGGGAAGATCGATGGCGCGTTCTCGGATCAGTTTGACCACCTCGGGTCCGGTAACATCGGGCAGCATCCAGTCGATGACGATCAGATCGGGATCGGCTTTTTCGATGCCGGTGAGCCCGTCCAGCCCTTTGCGAAAGGGCACCACCGTGAAGCCGTGACGCTTCAGGTTATAGGTGAGCGTCTCGATGATGGTCTCATCATCGTCGACGATCATGACTCTGGCGTTTTCGCCGCTCATTGAGAATGAATCCTCATACCTGGAGTTAGCTGCCGGGAAATTCCAGGTGAAACGTAGACCCGGACCCCTCTTCTGATGTAACGCTTATCTTAGCACCGTGCAGGTCGGCAATGTGCTTGACGATGGACAGACCGAGACCGGTGCTGCCTCTCAATCTGGTTCTGTCGACTCGATAAAAGCGATTAAATATTTTGGGTATCTCCTGTCTGGGGATTCCGATCCCGTTATCGGCGACTTCCAGGCAACCGGGTTTGGTGCCCGATCTGATCCAGACCGTACCGCCTTCACCGGTGTATTTGACGGCATTCTCCACCAGGTTGAGGACCACCTGATTGAGCTGATCTGGATTAGCGAAAACCGTGTAATCCTCATCGATCTCTGAGATCAGCCCGATTCCCTTTCGGGCCGCCAGGTCATTCACAGACTCCAGGGCATACTGAGCGGCGTCGGCGAGCAAGACGGCTTTGCGGTTGATGTCCTGGCGTGGCTGGCTGACCTGCTCGATGGACAGAAGATCCTTGACCAGGCTTTCCAGGCGCTCCACTTCCTGCCTGGTGCGATTGAGCATGGACTGGCAGGTTTCCCTGTCCTCCAGGGCTCCGTCAAGAAGTGTTTCGACAAGAAGCTTTATATTGGCGATGGGCAGGCGCAGCTCATGGGAAACCTCGGCGATCCAGTTGCGATCTTTCTCTCGATCTTTCTCTCGATCTCTGTCGCGGCTCAGCTCAGGCGGGTTCTCCTCCGGGGTGGAAGCCGTCTTACCTGCTCTAGCTGGGGGATTGCTTGTCATTGGACTTTCATCGAATTCCGATCTACAGACCTTAGGATAAACTATGCATGGTTAAGCTTGTTCGCCCTCTCGACAAATGAGGTGGATAGTGGGTCCTGTAACACTGGTTATTCTCGACGGCTGGGGTATCTCGGAAAATAAAGAGGGCAATGCAATCCTCAATGCCCGAACCCCTAACTACAATTTTCTCCTTGATAATTTCCTCAGCTCCAGGCTCCTGGCCTCCGGCGAAGCCGTGGGCCTGCCCAGGGGGCTGATGGGCAATTCGGAGGTCGGTCACCTGACCATCGGTGCAGGCCGGGTAATAACTCAGAAGCTCACTCTCATTTCGAACACTATCGCTGACGGGACCTTTTTCGAGAATCCGGCCCTCAAGGGAGCTGTTCAATATGCTCAGAAGCATGACGGCGCTTTGCATCTTATCGGGCTGGTTTCGGATGGTTGTGTTCATTCGAGCCCGGACCACCTCGACGGTCTCATCGAGCTGGCTCGCCGCAATAAAATCGAGAAGCTGGTAATACATCCGATTCTGGACGGACGGGATACGCCACCCCGTTCAGCCAGGGGTTTCATGAAAGAGCTCGAAGGCAAGCTGCCCGATGGTTATGAGATCGGTGTGGTTTGCGGTCGATACTGGGCAATGGACCGGGACTCGCGCTGGGAGCGGACCCAGCGCTATTACGAAGCGATCACCCTGGGCCGAGGAATTCCTGCCAGTAGTGCTGTGGCGGCGGTGGAGCAGTCTTACGAGAATAACGTATCCGACGAGTTCGTCGAACCTTATATAGTTGGTTCGCGCTTGATCCGCGATGGCGACTCGGTAATTTGCTTCAATTTCAGACCGGACCGGGTGCGTCAGATCAGCCGCGCACTCACCACAGATCCTTTTGATGGGTTCAAGCGAGAGACGAGACCGGACATCTTTTATGCCTGTCTCACCGAATACGATTCCTCCCTGGACCTGCCGGTGGCCTTCAATCCCGACTCTCTCCCCAACCAGGACATCATCATGACCCTGCCGGAGCTGCTCTCCTGCAAACATGTCGGGCAGCTGCATGCCGCCGAGACCGAGAAATACGCGCATGTTACCTATTTTTTAAACGGTGGTCGCGAAACCGAGGTCGATGGCGAGAAGAGAGTGCTGGTTCCTTCTCTGAAAGTGGCCACATACGACCAGGCTCCGTCCATGCAGACTCCGGAAGTATGCCGGATTGCTTGCCAAGCGATTCGAGACAAAGAGTATCCTTTCATCGTTCTCAACTTCGCAAACCCCGACATGGTAGGGCATACAGGCTTCATGGATGCGGCGGTAGAGGCGGTGGAATCGGTGGACGATGCTTTCGGGCAGTTGCTTGCTACCACCCGAGAGTGTGAAGGAACGCTCATCATCACCGCTGATCATGGCAATGTCGAGAAGATGATCGAGCTCACCACCGGCGAGCCTCATACTGCCCATACGACGAGCCCGGTACCGTTCATAGTGGCAAGTTTCGATGCCGAGGCCGGGTCCAGGCTCCGAAATGGCGTCCACCTCGAGGACGGCTCCCTCGCCGATGTGGCTCCTACTATTCTCGATATTATGGGACTCGAAACACCGGCTCAGATGAGCGGAAAATCACTTATCAAGAGTTAACGGGCGCTCTCTGTAACATTGCTTGTCAGTGGCTTTCATGACCGCCATGGCCTGCCGATTCCGTGCTACATAGGTTGTTAGGTTCATATCAAGTGGTTTGCGCGGCGGAGAATTACGGTTATAATTGCGGCCGTTTCAGGTTGGCAAAACTTACTACCATTTGCCTCCGGCAAACACAGGTGAGCTTTCGACGAAATGTTCATTGACCCAAAAGGAGACGGATCAATCTCATGACTATCAGATTTAAAACTCTTGCTCTGGCGCTTGCGAGTCTCGTACTTGTTGCTTCTATCTCCGCCTGTGGCGGCGGTGGTAGCACCGATGGTGGCGCTTCCGGCGGTACCGATCAAGCTGCTGGTGGTGGCGATGCCGCTGCTGGTGGTGGTGATGCAGCTGGTGGCGATGCCGCTGCTGGTGGCGATGCCGCAGCCGGTGGCGATGCCGCAGCCGGTGGTGATGCCGCTGCTGGTGGTGATGCCGCAGCCGGTGGCGATGCAGCCGCTGGTGGCGATGCCGCAGCCGGTGGTGATGCCGCTGGCGGCGAAGACGCTGCTGCCGAATAGCAAATTCTGAAGCAATTTCCCCGCGAAATTGGACAGAAGATCATCGAACGCCTTCCATATGGAAGGCGTTCTTTTTCTTGTAAATAATTCATGCAGCGATCCGACCTGGAACTTACAGGGAAGCCCAAATGTCAGTAGGCTTATATTTTCAATCCGAGGTCCTAAACAAATGCGTTTCAAAAAGGCTTCTGTGGTCGCTGTTATCGCCGGTGTTTCCACGGTGGCGCTCGGTCAATCTACTCCCGCTCAGGATGCTGGTGTACCCGCCGGAGTGCCGCCCTATACTCCTCCTGCCCAGGGCGCTCCTTTCGAGCAGCTCAAACAGATGTTCGCCCAGCCCCCTGCCCAGGGTAATCAGCCCCAGCAGCTCGTGGTGCCGCCCATCTCTTTCGTGGACGTCAACACCGGACGATTCGGAAAGATGGAAATCGACCTCGAGGACGGTGAGTTCATGGCGGGCTCCTGTAAGAACCTCCATATGGTGGCTCGCAATCTGGATCTGAGAGAAGGGGTGCTCAAGTCGCTCGACATCGATATCACCGACGGTCATTTCCGGGATTTCATCGTGGATCGCATGACCATGTCTACCCAGGGCGCCATGCGCTTCGACAGTGGAACTTTCTTGAACAAGAAAGTCCTGCAGTTCACCGAGCCCACGGAGGCTGCCGTCACGGTGGAGATCTCCCAGGAGAGCCTGAACAAGTTCCTCAATGCCCCGAGCACCCTGGATCGTCTCTCTTTCGATGCTGCCAAGAAAGTCGGAGCGATTGCCGGGCTCCTGGGAGGCGGTGCCGGACCCATCGGACTGTCCATCGCCGACGCCCGTCTGGAGCTGGGCCGTTCCGAATCGGTGCGGAGCAATCTGGACTCCAAGGTCGGGGTCGGGCAATATGCAGTGCCCATCCCCGTCGAGGTCAAGAGCAGGCTGGTAATCGACAATGGCTGGGTGCAGGTGACCGATACCCAGCTCATGACCTCGGGCAAAGAAATCTCGCCCCAGCTCTCCCAGATGCTGGTAAATAAGGTCAACAGCCTCTCGACCCTCGGCACTCGCTCGGATGATATCCACTTCAAATTCACCAAGCTCACGGTCAAATCAGGCAAGAAGTTGATGGTGGAGGGGACCGCATCGGTCAACCGGCTTCGTTTTGGAAGATCCTGATAGAATTTGTTCTATACTTAAGCTTTCTGACTGAGTACCACTTCGAACTAGAAAGAGAGCTGGATGATCCGGCGCCGAGACAACCGACAGAGCGATCAGCTTCGTCCGGTCAGATTTACCAGAAATTTCACTAAAAATGCAGACGGTTCCGTTCTGGTGGAATTCGGTGATACCAAGGTTTTCACCACCGCCAAGATCGAGGAGAGGGTGCCGGCTTTTCTCATAGGAAAGGGAGAAGGCTGGATCACCGCCGAGTATTCCCTGCTTCCCGGCTCCACCCTGATTCGCTCGGCCCGTGAGGTCTCGCGGGGGCAACCATCAGGTCGAACCAGCGAGATTCAGCGGCTCATCGGTCGCTGCTTCAGGGCCGTGGTGGACCGTCGGGCTCTCGGCGAACGAACCATCACCATCGACTGCGATGTCATCCAGGCTGACGGTGGCACCCGGGTAGCCAGCATCTGCGGCGGCTTCCTGGCTCTCTACGACGCCCTCAGCAAGCTCCAGAAAGAAGGGCTCTGGGACGAGCTTCCTCTCATCGAGCACATGGCGGCGGTGAGTGTCGTCCAGGTGAAGGGGGAGCTTTTGCTCGACCCCAACTATAACGAGGACTCTCAGGCCGACATGGACAGCAATATCGTGCTCACAGAGACCGGCAGGGTTCTGGAGGTGCAGATAACAGCCGAGGATAAACCCTATAATTTCGAGAAGGTAGACGAATTGTTGCAGCTCGGCCGGAAAGGTGTCGATGAAATAATTTCGCTCCAGTACGAGGCCCTGGGCAGGCGTTGACAGCTACGCCAGCCAGCCTCTGTAAAAACAAGCATAAATTTATGTACTAAAGCTGCTGACAACGACTGCTAGCCTTTAAACTAGAGGTCAAGAGTAGATTCCCTGATCTCAGCAAGTCACGTGAGCGAGTTAAAAGAGCCTCTAAATCCCATAAGGGAAACCTTCAAGGACATAACCATACCGCGGTTGATCGAGTCGACCTGGAAGGTGTTCCGGAGGATCCGCGCGCTGCAGGGAACGAAAGCTGCGCTTCGAGTCTTTCCCATAGTCTGGATCATCATCAAGTCCGTGCGAGGGCTGTCCCGCTTTCATGCTGCCGAGTTCGAGCGCAATCGGGTGGGCGCTATGCCTGACGACGCCGAGGAAGCAGCCCTGACTCAGGCGGAGTACGAAGAGTACAGACAGCTGGGAGCCTGGCTTTCAGCCAAGCTCCATGCCCTGGGACCGACCTTTATCAAGATCGGTCAGACCCTCTCCACCCGGGCCGATCTCATGCCCCTGCCTGCCATGCTCGAGCTTGCGAAGCTCCAGGAGAACGTCGCTCCTTTCGAGCTCAAAGTCGCCCGTCAAATCATTTTCAGAGAGCTGGGCGCTTATCCCGAAGA
Source organism: Cyanobacteria bacterium HKST-UBA02 (assembly GCA_020431945.1). Next base: position 23,197 of record JAGQHH010000034.1, read on the forward strand.
CCTCTACGATGAGTTCGATCCGGTCCCTCTTGCCGCAGCCAGTCTTGCCCAGGCTTATAAAGCCGTTCTCCGGGACGGTCGGGAAGTCGTGGTCAAGGTTCAGCGTCCCGGTCTTCCCCAGATAATCGCTCAGGATGTGCAGATACTCGGTGCTATTGCCGACGAGGTGATGGAGTATCCCAATCTCTGCCGTCATACAGACTGGCCCGGAGTGGTGGAAGAGTTCGCCCGGACCATCTTCGAAGAAGTGGACTATATCCGGGAAGGCCGCAACGCCGATACATTCCGGCGCAATTTCCGGAACTTCGAGCGAGTCTATATCCCGAGGATCATCTGGCGATTCACCGGTCGCCGGGTGCTCACTATCGAATTCGTATCGGGCTTCCGAATCGACGATGTCGCGCAGCTGGAAGCCCGGGGTCTGAGTCCGGAGGATATCACCCGCACCGGAGCGAGCTTCTATCTCAGACAGCTTCTCGAAGACGGATTCTTTCACGCCGATCCACACCCGGGCAATATGCGAGTCATGGAAGACGGCCGGATCGGCATTTTCGATTTCGGCATGGTCGGGAAGCTGGAGCCGGAGCTCAAGATGCACCTGGTCAATGCACTAATTCATGTGAGCCAGCGCGATTATCGAGCCCTTGTAGATGATTTCGTGGGTATGGGTTTTCTCAAGGATGAAGTCGATCGAGACGCTCTCTGCGCCGATCTTACGCCGATCATCGACACCCGGTTCGCCGACGGCATGACCAAGGTTCGCTTCCGCAAGATGCTCTTCGATTTCTCCGATGTCTGCTATCGCTATCCATTCAGACTGCCTTCCGAGTTCACTTATGTGATGCGGGCCCTGCTCACTCTCGAAGGGGTGGCTCTGACCATCAATCCGCGTTTCAATTTCATCGATGCCGCCATGCCTTTCGCGCACAAGCTCCTTCTCAAGAACAATCGGATTATCCGGGAAGCTCTGATCAAGGAAGTTTTTACCGACGGCAAGTTCAATGGTCAGGCAGCCATGAAGCTGGTGAAAGCGGCTTACAATCTCACCGGCTCTCTGCTTGGCTGATTGCGGTTTTGTGTTGGATTACAGGGCTTTCATTTGTATCCGATTGTTGCATGATCAGGTGAAAAGACTCAAAAGGTCTCTGATCACTGGCATCTCCGGCTTCTGGCAAGAGTCCTCTCTTGACAATTATGAGCAACATATAGCTTGCCCGGAAGGAAAGCCTGATGTACGCTCGAATTCTTCCTCATATAGTGCGGTACTTAAGACCAGATGACACCGACAGTCTCTACCGGTCAAGCGCCCGGTCAACTGATCAAATGTCCGACCTGCTCGACCCAGCTCGAGAGCGGCGGCAAGTTCTGCGGCGAATGCGGAACTCAGACCGGCAGCCATCCTGTGGTCAATCATCCGTCTATTCGGGCCAGGCATACGAGTACAAGCTCGCCTCAGCCGCCGGCTGTTCCCAATCAGGTCAGCTATGACGACCTCGCTCGTCTCGAGGCTTTCAGGCTGGCTCAGATCCAGGGCGAAGAATCGAGCTGGGCTCCGACTCCCAGTCCGGTCAAAGATGGTGTCGACTATACCCCCAGGTCCCAGGGAAGCGCTCCGGCTCCCGGATTCGTTCGCAAAGGAGCGACCAAGCGGCGCCAGGTACCTGAAGAGCTGGTCAGAGAAATGCAATCTCTCAATGCCCTGCTACTGCGCGAGCACCTCTTTCTGGCCATGCACTGGACTATTTTTGTAATCGCCAACATTATTGGATTCTGGCTGGCCATACAGTGCTATTCGGGCATGGTCGGCGATGAGGTGACAAGGATCGTCATGGCCCTCACCCCTCTCACTTTCATCAACGCAGTAGCTCTTGCTTGTCTGGCTCCTATCCGGGGAACCCGGAGAGAGATTTCTCGCATCAAAGAGAAGATGCAGTCCACCCGGGTCCAGATCGAATTCAGCAATATTCTCTAGAGCGACGACAGCCTGTTGAGGACGGTCCTGTATTTGAGGACTTCCCTGGTATGCGGGTCGAGCATCGAAAGTTGAGAGAGGTGGTTCTCCAGCTCTTTGAGGCGGTGCTTGTAGGCTTCCGGATCGCGCTCGGCCTGGTGAAACATGGCCCGGATCATGCGGCGTTTCGACCGGGGCAGGTTCGGTTTGGAGTTGACCACCAGACCCGAGACTTTCTGGGTGGAATTGCTCTTGTGGAATCTGGTCTTCTTGATATTGAGACAGAAACCCTCGAGCTCGACGAGATCGGATATGGTGCGCATGTCCGCGAGAGTGAAAGTACTGTCACCGGAGATGGTGATGTCGTCGCAATAGCGTGTATAGCTCCAACCGTTGGCGGCGCAGTATTCGGACAGATCCATGTCCATGGTATAAGCGATGAGATTGGCCAGGTAGGGCGAAGTGGGAGCCCCCTGGGGGAGGCAGCCGATATATGTGGTCAGCTCTGTGAGTACGCAGGCCACTGGAAATGCGAAACCAAGTCGGAGGTACAGCCCGAGCACGCGCTCAGAGGAGATCGAGCCGAAAAAATCCTCGATGTCGGTATTGAATACGAAGCGCTTGCCGCAGTGAGGAAGGGCATTGGAAAGGATCGACATGCCGGGCCTGAAGCCGGTGCATTCCTCGGGCAGAGGTATCTTCTGCAGATATTTCTTGACGAAGGCTTTTTGCGCTTGCTTGAGCTGTTTGTTCGGGGCCGCCAGTACTCTGAATTCACCGGAGCTCTTTTTGCGGCGGAACCGTGTGTAGTGCTCGTCCATGCGATAGATGAAACGGAGAAGCTCGAATTCCGATGACTCCAGGGTCTCTGCCAGCTGCCCAACACTCTGAACGTCAAACATAATTTTCTCCAGAGAGTAGAAAACGGGGGAAGACTCCTTACCCCGCTAGGAATAATGCGCTCGAAACGCTCGTATCCTGCATAAGAAGACTCGAATTACTCTTTCAGCTAAGTTGCCTTTTTTGTTCCGGTTGACGAAACATCAACCTTCCCGCCGAAGCGGTCCAGAGTAAAAAGAGCCTCCCCTCGTTCCTACCGAAACCCTGAGTGTAACTCGCGTTTGCACTCCCGATTCACAGAATGATCTAACTGCAATTTGTAACGAAAGTCAACGAGATCGAGTCAGGGTTAGCGCATTCCAAGGCTCGGTATATACAGGGCTCGTCCTGCATATATTTTTCGTAGGCTATTCGGGCTGCCAGCGGAGGTTGGGCTTCCTGGCGGCTTGCGCTTCGTCGAGTTTTCCGACCGGCGTCGTATGTGGTGCCGATTTTACGATCTCGGGATCCTCGATGCTTTCCTGATCGATTTTGAACATGATTTCGATGAAACTATTCAGAGTCTCCCGGGACTCGGTTTCGGTCGGCTCGATCATCATCGCTTCCGGTACCACAAGCGGGAAGTAGACTGTCGGTGCATGAACGCCGTAATCGAGCATGCGCTTGGCGATATGGGCCGTGGAAACACCCCGGGCTTTCTGTTGATTGCCCGATAGGACGAACTCGTGCATGCAGGGTTGTTTGTGCGGGAGGGTGAACTTCTCCTTGAGTTTCTCCTTGAGATAGTTGGCGTTCAGGATGGCATCCCGCGAGACCTGACAGAGGCCGTTTCGACCATTGGCGAGAATATATGTATAAGCTCTGACCAGAATTCCGAAATTGCCGTAGAAGCCTTTGATCTTGCCTATGGACTGCGGTCTGTCCCAGTCGAAGGCGTAACCGCTCTCGGTCTTCACCACCAGAGGCTTGGGGAAATAAGGCAGGAGCTCGGGAATGGCTGCTACCGCGCAGCCTCCGGGACCGCCGCCGCCGTGGGGGGTGGAGAATGTCTTGTGGAGGTTCAGGTGGCATACGTCGGCACCGATGGAACCCGGGGAGGTGAGCCCCACCTGGGCGTTCATGTTCGCACCGTCCATGTACACCAGCCCGCCGTGCTCGTGCACGATGCCGGTGATCTCGCGGATGGCCTCCTCGTACACCCCGTGGGTGCTCGGGTAGGTCACCATCAGGCAGCTCAGGTTGTCCGCATGCTGGGCGGCCTTGGCGCGGAGGTCCTCCACGTCCACGTTGCCGTGGTCATCACACTTCACCACCACCACCTGCATACCGGCCATCACCGCGCTGGCGGGATTGGTGCCGTGTGCCGAACTGGGGATCAGGGCGATGTTGCGCTGCACGTCGCCCCGGGCCAGGTGGTAGGCCCGGATGGTGAGCAGGCCGGCGTATTCGCCTTGTGCACCGCTGTTGGGTTGCAGGCTCACGGCGCTGAACCCGGTCACCTGGGCGAGCATTTCCGAGAGCTCCTCGAACACGAGCTGGTAGCCAGCCGCCTGCTCCACGGGTGCGAAGGGGTGGATGTCGGCGAACTCGGGCCAGCTCAGCGGCAGCAGGGTGCTGGCCGCGTTCAGCTTCATGGTGCAGGACCCCAGCGGGATCAT
>JAGQHH010000414.1 GCA_020431945.1 Cyanobacteria bacterium HKST-UBA02
ATTTCTATTGCTTGCTATAGTATATTGCAAAAACCTCGCGAAACTCCCCAAACCCTTTCTGACGTAATGTATTAAGGGTTGTAAAGAGGATCGATGTAACATAACTTTTTTAGGTTTTTAAGCTTTCTTTTGATAGTCAGGACTTATCGAATGGTTTTCCTCCCTCTCTAAAGACATCCACACAAGACCCAGACAAGACCCACAAATCTCTACTCCAGCGCGTTTACAGCATATCCCCACCGGCTCCGCTGGTGGGGATAGCTATGCGCGCTCGGGTCGGGACTCTGGTCTGGAGGACCGCCATCCGCTAACCGGACCGGATCAACACCCGGTCGATCTCTCAAATGGCAAAAGGAGATTTCCTATGTCTAGTCCTACACCTAATCTCATCGAGCTTGCCGGCAGGGACGCAGCTGCGTTCGGCCTCAACCACGTCACGCCTGTGGTTATGCTTCTCTCGATCACCAGGCAGGGGCAATCCGACGCGGCTCAGATTCTCGCTCACTTCGACGTGGACTCGCGCGGGCTGCTTCCGGTAGTGGAAGGGGTGCTCGGAGTGCGACACAACATCGCCCTCTCGACCCAGACCAAGAACGTGCGCAACGAGGAAGGCAAGGTCATTTTCTCCAACGAGCTCTATAAGGCCTACGAGCAAGCAAACAAGCAGGCCGAGGCTCAGGGCAAGGACTACAGCCAGACGCCGCACCTCCTCCTGTGCATTCTCGAGGACCGTCAGGTAGCGGCGGCCCTCTCCCGGCTCAGTGTGCCGGCGGAGGCTGTGGTGGAGGTGATCCACACCTACCTCCAGGCCGGCACCCTGCAAGAGCGCCCCAAGCCCACCACTGCCGGCGCCGGACGCAAGCAGCTCGAGACCGCCGGCGGGGTTCCGGAAGGCGATACCGCCAACGGCGCCCAACCCCTGCCGCCAGCTTCCAAGACGCCCACCCTCGACACTTTCGGGCGCGATCTCACGAAGCTGGCACGTGAAGGCAAGCTCGACCGTCTGGTCGGACGCGAGAAAGAGGTCAATCGGTCGATCCGCATTCTCGGCCGGCGCACCAAGAACAACCCCCTTCTCGCCGGCGACCCCGGTGTCGGCAAGACGGCGATTGCAGAAGGCATCGCCACTCGCATCGCCGAGGGCAAAGTCCCGGCGTGCCTGAAGGACCGGCGCCTCGTCCAGATCGAGCTGGCCACCCTGGTGGCTGGCACCAAGTATCGGGGCGAGTTCGAGGAGCGCATTCTCCTCGTGGTCAAGGAGGCGAAAGAAAACAATGTCCTGCTCTTCATCGACGAGCTTCATACGCTGGTCGGCGGCGGCGGGTCATCCGGCGGCCTCGACGCCTCCAACATCCTGAAGCCTGCCCTCTCCCGGGGCGAGCTCACCATCATGGGCGCCACCACAGTGGACGAGTTCCGCAAGCACTTCCAGAAAGACGCTGCTCTCAACCGGCGCTTTCAGGAAGTGGGCGTGGAGGCCGCCACGGTGCCCGAGACCATCGAGATCATCAAGGGTCTGCGCCCGGCCCTCGAGAAGCACCATGGTCTGCTCATCGGCGATGACGCCATCGAGGCGGCTGCTCTGCTCTCCGATCGCTATATCGGCGAGCGTCAACTGCCGGACAAAGCCATCGACCTGATTGATGAAGCGGCGTCCTCTCTCGCCCTCGACCGCGAGAGCTTCAGGCCGGTCGCCCTCCTGGCGGCTCCGCCGGCGAAACCGGATACGCTCCTGCAGCGCGTTCTGCGTTCCGTGCCGGTGTCTCGCCTGCTGACCGGGCCCGCCAACTCCGGGCGGCAGCCCGACCTGCTCTATCGCCATGTCTCCGCTCTGGTAAGCGAGATTACCGGTGTGCCCGCCGGGGAGATGGAGAAGGACGAGCGGGTCAAACTGCTCGGCATGGAAGAGGCGATGGGCAAAAAGGTGGTCGGTCAGGAGGCTGCGATCAAAGCAGTCTGCCAGGCCGTGCGCCGGGCTCGCGCCAACCTGCGTGATCCGAACCGGCCTGCCGGCTGCTTCCTCTTCCTCGGTCCCACCGGGGTCGGCAAGACGCAGGTGGCTCGGGTTCTGCAGCTCATCCGCACCGGCAACATCAAGGACCTGGTGCGCTTCGACATGTCCGAATACATGGAGCG
>JAGQHH010000415.1 GCA_020431945.1 Cyanobacteria bacterium HKST-UBA02
ATGGCACCGGTACCGGTGATGATGGTCCACTCGTCGTCGGCGAGGTCCACCAGCTTGTTGCGCAGCGCCCAGGACTGCCGGCAGGCAGCCAGAGGCTCCACGAGGCTGGCGAGGACCGGGTCCTTGGCGAGCTTTTCCGGCAGCTTGTGGCACCAGCGTGCCGGCCAGTAGAACTCGTCAGCGAGACCGCCGTCCTGGGGAGGAGTGCCCATGTACTTGGTCTTCGGGCAGCAGTGGTAGCGGCCCTTCAGACAGTTGGGGCAGGTCCCGCAGGGGAGACCGGGCTCCACCGCCACGATGTCGCCGACCTTGAAGCCTGCGACGTTGCGTCCCACGCGCTTGACACGCGCGATCAGCTCGTGACCGAGGGTCAGGGAGTGGTGCCCGCCGGCGTGGCCCGGATGGACGGCGCCGGTGTGGAACATGTGGGTGTCGCTTCCGCACACACCGTTAGCAAGGAACTCCAGGTGGAGATCACCGGCCTGGATACGCGGCAGCTCGAAGTTGACCATCTCGAGCTGGCGCTTACCGGTTACATCCCACCGGCGAAGTGCTTGTTTCTTCTTCATACGTTTGCCTTTCGGTTTCAGCTTGTTTAGAAAAGAAAGAGGAGCCCCGTCCCGGGCGCTCCCCCTAACACTTGTCGAAAGCACCGTTGCCGGGTTCTGCCCGACTCGGGTGCCGCCCGCCAGTCTCAGCAACCGCCGATTCTGGCTTGCAGTGCGTGCGCGACGCTGCCGTAGTCCTCGAATTCGAGCCAGTCGTTGGAACCGACGAGCTTGCCTTCGTTGGTACGGCACCAGTCACTCAGACCGCCCGGTCCGCAGGCCAGCACGAGGCCGCCTGCTTTCGCGGTCGCTTCCGCCATGCAGATGTCGCCCTTGGAGTCGCCGGCACAGCCGATGATCCGGTAGCCCAATTCCGCCGCCGCGGTGACGAGGTCGCCCTTGCGGACGCCGTCATCCTCGTTGTGGACGAATTCGAGCTTGGCGAACGAACCGTCGTCAGCGAACTTGAGAGAGTTCGCCACCAGCGGCATCTGAACGCCGTGGTGCACCAGCATGGGCTCGGCGATCTGCCGTGAACCGTTGCTGATGGCGACAGGAGAGACACCGCTTGCGGCGAGCGTCTTGAGGAAGTCCTTGACCCCCGGGATGAGCAGGTGATTGACCTTGAGCCAGTCAATCAGCTCGTCGAGAGTCTTGGCTTCGAGAAGGTCGCGGTACTCGGCTTCGAGGTGTGCCCCATTGGTCATGGTGCCGTCCACCTTGAAGGCACGGTCGTACCGCTTCCAGAGCTTGACGCCGTCGGCGTCGACAGGTCCGAACTGCTCGTTGAGAACGACGAGGATGTCGCCCCAGATCGTGCCGTCCAGATCAAGCAAGAAGAGGCTGGAGTTGCAACCAGCCAGCACCTGCCGCCAGGAAGTCTTCCAGGCTGGTTCGGTGCCCGATTCGAGAGTTGATCGTTTCATGCGTGCTCCTTTGAAGTTTAACGGTTAAACAACAACGCCCCGAGTTACAAACCCGGAGCGATTCGACAAAGCCAACGGAACTTCCTTTCTGTGGACCCTCGTACGACCTCCAGCAGCGAAAGCTGTTACTGAAAAGCTCGTATTAGTGCGATATCAGGGTATCTGGAGGTTTGAAAGATCACACAGGAAGTGGGAACAGTTGGTAAATCGAACCTATAGCTTTTCTGTTTCAATAACAACAACCAGTACCGGAAGTGGTGACTCCTCAATCTTTGAACACAGATCAGGAATAGAAACCTGAAACGAGGCATAGAGCAGGCTTTACAGCTCATTAGATAAGGACTCATAGATGCGCTAACTGTTGAGACGTCCGGGAAGAGTGGTCTTTTGGTCTCTTCTTGACAACTAGCGACACCTAGCAGAGGGAGTTAATCTAGTAAAAAAAGAGCAGGTCACACCGGGCCTGCTCTTTTGATTTTTGGTCTGGATCAGGACCGTCTTACCACTCGGTCATCACTTTGATCTGGCTGCTGGCTTCGAGATGCGCGCAGTCCATGGCCTCTTTCACTTGCTGCCAGGGGAAGCGCTTGGTGATCAGCGGCTTGACGTCCAGGCGGCCGGAAGCGATGAGGTCGATGGCCGTGGCATAGGTGTTTCGGTAGCGGAACACGCCTTTATAAGTGAGCTCTTTCTGGGTGATGGCGTTCAAATCCATGGGCACCTCCAGCTGGCTGAAGAGTCCGACGAAAACCAGAGTGCCGCCGGGCTTCAGGGCTTCGACCGCGGTCTGGGCGGCAGGTCCGGCTCCGGAGCATTCGATTACGACGTCGACTCCGGCACCGTCGGTGATTTCGTGGATCTGGGAGATGATCTCTTTCCGGTCGAAAGACTCGATAGCATGCGTGGCCCCACATTCTTTCGCCATGCTGATGCGATTCTTGTGAGTCTCGACCACCATGATCAGTCCGGCTCCTGCCGCCTTGGCGCAGAGAACGTTGACCAGACCGATGGGACCGGCGCCGGTGATCAGGACCCGGGAGCCGAGACCGATACTCCCCTGGCGGGCGGCATGGATACCCACCGAAAGGGGTTCGCACATGGCGCCTTCTTCGAAGGAGACATTGTCGGGCAGCTTGAAAGCGAAATTGGCGTCATGGACGAAATACTCGGCAAATGTGCCGTGTACCGGAGGTGTGGCGAAAAACTCGATGGACGGGCAGAGGTTGTAGAGTCCACGTTTGACGAAATCGGTACAGCCGCAGGGAACTCCAGGCTCCAGGGCGACCCGGTCGCCTTCTTTCAGGTGGGTGACGTTCTTGCCTACTCTGGCGACCTCTCCGGCGGTCTCATGACCGAGGATCAGGGGCTCATTGACGATGAAGGGACCGATGCGACCTTCCAGGTAGTAGTGGACGTCCGAGCCGCAAATACCGACTGCTTTGGTCTTGACCAGCACTTCGTTGGGACCCGGTTCCCGGACCTCGACTTCTTTGATTCCGAATACGTTTGCCTTTTCGAGGACGCCGGCTTTTACTTTCATCATCTGCTCACCTCTTAGCTGACTGGCTGAATTCCTGGACCCTGCCGATTCTGGGAGAATCGGGGGCCCGGCTGATTTGAGGTTGAATTATGTCTCATTTGAGCCTGCCGGCCAAGGATAGA
>JAGQHH010000035.1 GCA_020431945.1 Cyanobacteria bacterium HKST-UBA02
GTCTTTCACGAGAGCGTCCGTGCCCTCTGCGGCGACGCCTGAGTATCCTGGAAAAGAAGCCGAAAAAGGCCCCAAAACTCGCGAGCCACCGGTTACCCGATGGCTGGCGACTCCCTCATCAACCCCCGCACTGATAGCGCAGCTAACGTGCAAGGAAAAATCTATCTTTAGCTGGCTTCTTTATCACCTTTGTCACCGACAAAGGGCTTGAGAGCGGCGTAGTAGGAGAGCATGTCCTTTTCGGAGACATGGTCGTCACCGCTGGCCATCTCGTCGAAATGGTCGGCGATATCACCCATGATGGCTCTTACTTTGACGTCATTGTTCTCATCGTTCTGGGCTGCGGTCACTTCGTCGCGGCTCAGGTCGCCGTCGCCGTCTCGGTCGGCATTGGTCCAGTATTCAGGGGTTTTATACTCGGCCGGGGGCTTTTTATCGCCTTTTACGAATTTGCCGCCCTCTTCTTTGACAATTCCGTTGGGGTTGCGGAAAGCGTCCAGCTCGGGGATGGAGAGCAAGCCGTCATCGCCGGAAATCTTGTCGAAGGCCTGGTCGAGCTGTTTGAGCATGATCACTTCTTTGTCGCTCAGACCATCGCCAGCAAGAGCATTGGTAATCTCTTCATGACTGAGAAGCTTGTCCTGGTTGGTATCGGAATTGGTGAAATACGAAGGAATTTTATCGATCTGAGTAACGGCTCCGCCACCACATTTAACGCCACTCCCGTCGCTCATGCATTTTTGAGCTTCTTCAGAGAGCCTGCTCGATGCGTTGGTAGCTGCAGAGTGGACGGATCCAGCATCACCGATGTTTTGTGCTTCAAGTTGCATAATAACGTATCTCCTGCGAGTGCCTCGATTTCCTACAGATTACCGGGCGCTGGTGACTGAAGGGCAACAGAGCTGTGACGGAGCTGTGACAGGAGAAATTTCTTTTAGATCAGTGCAGAAACCGGTAGAGAGCTACCGCCAGGACTATATTCAGCAGCACCAGGGCGCTGCCTTTGAGAGATCCTTTCATAGAGCGATCGAGCCGGAGCAACCTCGCCTCCACCTCGCTCACCACCAGGACGCCACACATATATATGATCACCAGAATGCCCCGGGCTGCAGCAGCCGGATCGGCACATCCGTCCTCTGGCTTCTCAGTATTGAAGTGAACCGGCACTTCCTGAATCTTCGATGCCGTCACAGCCTTGTCCATGGTATCAAAGATGGGGCTCTCGGATCCTTTTTGATTGATAGAGTAGCTGGTACCGTCATGAGTGAGCTCCAGCTCGCGCTCGACGGAATACTTGTCGGAGAAATCTCCGTGAAGCATGGCGTTGGGAGTCTTCTCCTTTTCGATCTTCACCGACTTCACCTTCGCCATCTCTACCGGCCAGTTAGCCTTCTCCAGATAGGTGTGATACATATTGCCAGAGAGAACCAGCACCACAAGACCAATTACCAGATTGACTAAGCTTCTTGCCTTTCCGGATGGAGCCGGAGGCGGAGCAAAAACATCCATGTTCTCTTCAGCCCTCTGGATTTTTCCGCAGAAAGCTTGGAGCCTGACCAGAGCCTCCCCGGGGTCGGCAATATCATTGAGCTTGATGGCACCCAGATAGCCGCATTGTTTGTTTCCCTTTCTCAGAAGCAAACGCACGACCTTGCCTTCACCGCTGCCTGCCATGTCCGCCCCATCCAGATCGCTACTGGCAAAAGAGAATTGAAATCCCGGGGTGCGGGCCGATTTGACGATCAGTCGCCTGTCGGTGACGGCAATCAAACAAGTGTTTTCCCTGGTCGTAGACAAGAAGAGGAGCCCGAGGCACAGGGTAGCCGTGAAAGTCATCATACTTATATTGGATGAGCTGAGTTGGACCAGATTCGGCGCGAGAAAGACGACGGCAGGAATGGCCGCCAGGAGAACGACACAGACGATAAGAGTGGTTCTCTGCTCGCGGTCTGACTTGAACTTGAACCTGTCCACCCATTCGAGTCTCTCTCCGGTTACCAGCACCGGTTTGATGAGGTCGGGAAGACTGGAGCGCTCGATTATGTCCACTGGTAAGTCCTTTCAAGAAACCTGCATAGCCAGGGTCTCTATGATATACCCGTCCTCTTGACATCTATCCGTTCTTCAAGATCTCTTCAACGTCCGGGACAGGCCCGATGGCAAACGAAAACGCCAACCGTCCGTCGACGATCAGCGCTCCGTACTCGCAAGCAAACAGAAAATCGCTCGATTTCCTGTGAGAAAAGCCTCTGGATTCCCGAGAAACACGCCTCTCGGTTTCCATACTCAGAGAATAGCTTCGACTTGTGACTGATTGGCAACAAGAAAGTGACCGAGCTGTGGCGAGGTCAGATCATCAGTCCCTGCCAGGTCTTGAAGTAGGCGCTCCGCTTCAAGAACTCCAGATGCATGTCGGCAAGCATTGCCATGTCCTCCGCCGGCAACGATGCAAACTCGCCGATAGTATCGGTGAGCACCCGATCGGTCTCGCCATGACAGAGCCTGAACTCGTCGGCGAAAAGCACATGCAAGAAGAGCTCGAACATACCGGCATCTCTCTGCTCATCGGAAACACCGGCAGGAAGGGCGATCTCCTCCCGGGTCAGGCAGGCGAGATTGCGCTCGACGAAACTCTCGAGCTCGGGATTGCTGCGGGCGAAGGGGAGCTCCTCTAGAAGCATCCTCACCCTTGCCGACTCCTTATAAGAGGAATTGATCATAAGATCGAGAAGCGGATCTATAGATAGCCGTTTGCCGTCTTCGACGATGCAGTCGAGAAGAACCGGACGCAAAGGACCGAAGCGAGCATCGCTAAGTGCCCCAGCCATCTCCTCGGCTTCTTTGTGGTCGGGTAGAGAAAGGAGGCACTTGAGACGCCCGGCGCTGCCCCCACCGGGATCCTGCTCCAGGAACTCGAGGGCCAGACTCTTGAGCCGCCGGGAGAATACCGACGAATAACCGGTGAGACCGGCATACTCGCCCTGGACCCGAATAGCCAGCCCGGCGAAGTCCCTGACCGGGAGACTCGGGTGGCTCAGAAATCGCCGGTACACCGGAGCGAACCAGGGGAAGCCGGCAGCAAAGCAAACACGAAGCCCGCTCAGGACCACCTCGGCATCGGCGGAGCCGAGCATCCGGCGATGCTCCCGGGTGGCGTCGGCGAGCTCGCTTCGATCGTGCGAGACCGCATAGACATCGAGAACATCATGAGATTTCAAATCAGATAGCGGTCTGGACAGATCCTCGACCTCCCCGGCCGAATGTAGCTCCGCCTCCGAGAGGCTCTCGCTCACCGGCTCATCCTGCCAGTGACCGGACCGGGTCTCTCTATAAAAGCTCCAGAGATTTCTTATATAAAAGGAATCCATGCCGGTAATCAGAAAAAATATGGCGCCGCCCAGAACCAGCAGCAGGACCAGGGTGTCCTGCAGATGCAAAACGCCCTTGAGCGCTGCCAGAATACCGCTTGCTATAAGAGTGGATATGGATAGAGCGATGCAGATGAGCGAGACGATGGTGCTTCTGAGATTGCGAGGAATCGGTACCAGACACTGGCGCGACACCGGGAGGTTGATGCTGCGATTGACGATATTGAAGGTGACTAGAAGCAGAACCACCGGCCAGAAAGGCTGAGCAAGAAGCGCCGCGCTCGCCAGAATCAGCATGTTGACCGGCTGAATGCTGAAAAGCGTGCTCAGTTGCAGCCTCCCGGTGAGTCTCTTGCCGACGAGATGCTGGGCGATCAGGGACAGGACGATCATGATCATGGTGGTGCAGCTCATGAAAGCAGCAATTTTTCGGGCGGACGAAAAATTGGCGTCGGCCACCTGGAAGAAAAGGAAGTCGATGACGAATTTGCTTACCTGCCCCCACATCATGATCACCATGGCGATCCGGACCATGGGATTCGAGAAGATGAAGCGGAGCGAATTACCGACGGCAGCGGCGAAGTCCTGATTGCCGGCTTTCTGATGACCGCTCTCTTTCTCGACATTCTTGAGACGATAGAGCATGACATTGAAGAGCGCGAAATGAATAATGAGGGCGACCCAACCCACCGGATACCAGTAGGTGAGGAGATGGTAGCTGCTCAAAAGCCATATGAGACCGGCAGCCGAGATCCGCGCCAGAAGCTCGGCGGTGACGATTTTCTGATAGACCTCTCTGAATATGGCCGGGTTCACCGAGAGCTGCAAGACCACCGGACCGACAGTGGTGCCGATGAGATCGAGGACGATCACCGATACGGCAAAAAGATAGAGAAGCGGTATATTGAAGGGCTCCAGGGGCGGCCAGAACGGCTCGAGACAGCAGAGCACAGACACCGCCAGGGTGATCCAGATCACTGTCTTGTAGACAGAGAAGGCCTGCTTGTCCCCGCGCAAGGCGAAGAATATGTAATAGACCAGGGTAGCCAGACTGGCGAAGAAGAAGAGTCTGGAATAGTTTTCGGCGCCCGCAGATTTGACGAACACGCTGTTGGCGAAAATCAAGCTGGCGTTGGTGAATATGCTGCGGCAGAGAGCACTGAAAAAATGCGTTTTGAAAGTCCTGGACTTCCTGGCGATGAAAAATCTCATGAGGGCTCGTCCGGGGCGATGTCGGACCGCGAGCCGGGGGATGTTTCAGACTTGTCCGGAGATGCTTCGGAGTTTCGTTCAGGGGCTGTATCGGACAGCTCCTCAATGCTCCAGAGATTTCCGAGATACTCGCTCTTGCTTATCTTCTCGCCCAGAGCATTGACAGCTTTGCCCAGAAAACCTATCTCATCATCGCCGCTGTACTCAATCCGGGCGGAGAGATCGCCCCGATTGATCCGGCTGATCGCATCGGCAATTTCGCGAAACGGTCTGGCGAGGCGGTCACCTATGAAGAAAGACGAGACCAGGGTGAGTAGCAGACCGATGACCAGGGCGACAAGAAGCCTGTAAGAGAGGTCCTTGCTGTTCGCCTCGATCCGATGCGTATTGACGCCGAAAGTCATGACCAGCTTGAGCTCGTCGATGGGCATTGATATGACGATATAGTTGCCATCACCCACGGTGAGGCTGTTGTTAATCAAAGGCGGCTGCCCAGATGAATGCTCCGGCGGTTTACTAGGATCCTGCCCCTGGGTCTGCCCTGGTGAATGCTCCGGTGCTTTACTCGGAGCCTGCCCCTTGGTCTGCTCAGATGAATGCTCCGGCGCTTTACTCGGAGACTGCCCTGGCGAATTCCCGGAAGTCCGCTCCCCTTCGTTTCTGGAGTTTGCACCGGCTCCGAAGTATCGTTTGGAGGCCAGGTCGGTATGAGCTTTGATCGAAGCCGACTCCGCCTCGGTGATACCGTCACTGGTTATGAAGTGCCCGTGGCTGTCGGTGATCAGAATGAAATTCTCATCGCCGAGCTTGAGCCCGTAGAGCAGGTGATCGATCCTCTGCAGACGAGGGAACACACCACCGCTGAGGATTCCGAATACATGCTCTTTCTTCTCATCCGAAAATACCGGGGTTATATAAGTCTGGTAGAGCGTTCCTTTCGGCGAGAAAATCACGTCGCTCGCCGCCGGGCGTTTCTCCCGGATCACTTTCTCCGCCTGGCTGATGAAGTCCGGATCTTTTTCGTGGAAGTTCTGCTTGTAGACATAGGAGCCCATGTTGGCACGACGCTTGGCGAAAACCAGCTCCCCATCGGCTCGATAGAGGTGGACCGTGCCGAAGATATTAGGGAAGCGGAGGAATTTATTGACCACAGATCTCGCCACCGGCTCGTCAAAAGGGAGCAAGCCTTCCATGCAGGAGATCTCGTCGAGGGCAGTAAGATCCGACTCGTAGTTGGTGCGGACATTATTGATGATGAACGAGAGAGAAGTGGTGGCATCGGACACCACGAACTGGGTGGTGGCTTCCCGCGTCAGAACATAGGCGACGCCGGCAACCACACCGAAGAAAATGATGACGACAGCAAACAAGCGTATGAAAATTATGCTTTGAATCGAACGCACTTGAGCGGTCCCAGAGGCAGTCGGAGCGTCGGGCGAGCTGCCCGGTCACACCGGAGTAAGCAATACGCGGTAAATATGGGACGCCGTGAATTCCACCGAAACTTTACCGCAGGACGCCTGAAGGCATCCGGTCTCAGTGGGCTTGCGCCTTCTGTCGAGAAGCCGCCAGGGAAAGTACGTCATCGAGATATTTTTTCAACTCCGGGTTCGAGTCCCGCTCACTGATACATATCTGTCTGACAAGCTCGTGAAGCTGGCAGTTGGTTGCCAGGCTCGATCGCGCAGCAGCCGAGGCGAGAAGCTGACCGACCGGCACCGCGTCGGAATCTCTCAGGGGAAGAGCCTTGATGATCCGCTGGATGAAACAGCTATCGCCGGAGGCGAGAAATGCGCCCCAGAGGCTGTCGAGGGCGTCCAGGCTGTAGATTTCTTCCATCAGCGGAACCGGATGGTAGGACAGAAGCTCGGCGATGTCCCGCTGCGCCATGGTGTCCGAAACTCGGGCGATTTTGGTGAGCTCGGCCCGGCTCCCCTGCGTGTCCGCATACCAGAGAGCTTGCCAGAGGATGCCCTGATGATTCCGGGCAAGCTGCATAATCTGGTCGCTCCACGAGCTCACCCTGTCGGGATTACGCTTGAAGAGCTCAGCCAGGAAGTGGATGAGGACGATGGCGCCTTTGTTGTTGTCCAGCTCACCGGCAGCTTCGAGGCGGAGGACAAGAGCCGGGACTTTGTCGGGATTGCCCTTCTTGTAGTAATAACTGAGCTGGCTGCGGACATCGAGCTCCGGCTCGATTGGCCGGTGAATCTCGGACAGAACCGGCGCCGAACCGGACGCACTCGGGACAGGTCCTTCTATCTCGGTGATGAACGGCGCCGGCGATTCGGACGCAGGCGCGGGCTTGTTTCTAGACTTTTCCCCAGACCGGGAGCCAGACATAGATACCGGCGCCGACTCAAGCTCCAGCGGTTTCTGGATGTCTGTGAGAACCGGCGGCAGAGGCTCCGCAGGAGGAGCCGAATCAAGTTCCAGGGGTTTCTGGATGTCTGTGAGAACCGGCGGCAGGGGCTCTGCCGGAGGAGCCGGATCAAGATCCAGGGGCTTCTGGATGTCTGTGAGAACCGGCGGCAGGGGCTCCGGCTCCAGCGCAGACGCAGGCATTGCAGCCTTCGGTTGTGCGGAGTTCGGCACCGGCCGTTCAGGGCTAAGCTCCGCCTGTTCAGCATTCAGCTTCGACGGAGCAGCATTAGAATTCGGCTGTTCAGTATTCAGCTCGGGATGCAAGCCCATGATCGGAGCAGGCGGCGGCGGCTCATCGAGTCCGGCGGTCTTCTGCTCCTTCTTCTTCGGAAAGCCGGGGAACTTCGCCTCGGCAAGGTCCGCCCTTCCGCAAAGCAGAACGGCAAGCAAGATAGCTGAGTGCTTTATGGAGGGTCGCATAGGCAATGGGACTTCTGGCACGAGCGTCGGATATTTTACTACCGGAGTACAAAGAGAAAAAGTAGTGCCGGCTAATACGCAACGCCGAAGCACCTTCATTCCCGTGCTCCCGCATAGACACCAGCCACCACCAGTAGTGCCCCCGAGGAGATACCAAGGCTTGAAAGCGCCTTCCCAGCTTGTATTTGACAGCCAACCACTACCAACGGTGCCGGCGCAATTCTGAGCAAGACCCGGGCTACGGACATAGGCTCCAGGCGCTTGTCAAGCGAGAATTCGATTAAAATCGCTTGACATTGTCCGGTGCCTGGTCTAAAAGATTAAGTAAGCCTCACGCTATAGGGTCCCAATATACAGTCCCTGTCGGCTTCCGGGGCGTTTGTATCTACAGATAGTCAAGTACAGATAACTTTCAGCCGTTTAACTTATTACGTATAAGTCAATGTAAATGGCTAAGGACAACGATACTTGCTAGCTTATGCTAGGTGACTCTTAGTAAATCGGTGTCTGGAAAGCATATCTGCGATCGAGGTCAATCAAATGGTTTGGCTCAGGTCCACTGGATTTGGAAAAGCGAGCATGTCGCTGGCAGCGGCTCTGCTCATCGGCGCCACCACCCTGGCACCAGTCCTGGCGGCCGAGAGCACCACATCGCCGCAAATCGATCAGGCTCATCAAGCTCGTCAGGCTCAGACAAGTCAAGGTCAGACAAGCCTGTCTTTAATTGATCCGACCATCCCTGAGAGAACCACTCCACAGCCTGATTGCGACCAGACAAGCCCGGACCAGACGGCTTCGACCGATCCGAATATTCCCGACCTCACCGCCACCATCCAGACGACTCCTGACCCGCCGCCTACTGATCCGACTCCGGTCCTGCCACCGGGCACTCTCGAGCGCAACGCCCGCGAGTTCGGTCTCGGAGACCTCGACCTGCCAGTCTATGCCTGGCTGCCGGCAGACGACCATCCCCGGGCGATCATCCTCGCTCTTCATGGCGGCTGCCTGAGCGGCAGATCTTTCAAGCATCTCGGATACAAGCTCACCCGCGAGGGTTATGCGGTGGTATCCCTGGACCTCAGAGGCTACGGCAAGTGGCGCGAGGGGTTCGGCAAGAAGAAAGATCGTAATTTCAATTACGGCAGAAGCCGCCGGGACGTGACTGCGCTCCTGGAGCACATCAATGCCAGCTACCCCGAGGTCCCGGTCTTCTGCATAGGAGAGAGCCTGGGAACCAGCATGGCAGCCGTGGCTACCAACGAGAATCCCGGCATGATCGACGGCACCATCATGACGAGCACTTATGCCAACGCCCCGTTCTTCCTCTATCCGGAGATGCTGGGCACCCTGTGGGATTTCCTCAAGCGTCCATGGAAAGAGCTCGACATGACTCCGTACCTAGTCCGCCGCCTCTCCCATGATCGTCTTCTCGCAATCGAGCAGGTCAACGAGCCCGACAGTCGCAATGAGCAATCCCTGGCTCAACTGATGCGGTCCTTCTTTATCAATCGCAAGGGTCGAATCGAAGCCACCAAGATTTCCGAAGACGTACCCGTCCTCTTTATCCACGGCGAGCTCGACCGCCTCTGCCGCCCGGACATGACCCGAGAGCTCTACGAATCGGTCCCGTCGAAAGACAAGGAATTCGTCATGGTCGCAAATCAGGGACACCTGATCGTCGAAACCCCGACAATCAAGCCCGAAGTGCTCGACACCCTCACGAGCTGGCTCGACAGCCACACCAAACAAGCCCACCTGGCCCGAGCCCAGAGACACGAGCCCGTCAAAACAGCCCGCGCCCATGTCCAGCCTCATTACCCCTGGAGCAAAGGAGCCTTCTACGCTCTCTTCCCCGCCCTCAAGATCCTCCGTCCCTAACCGGGGATCCTGATCCTTCGCCCCTAACAGGGGATTGCTCCTGCTCCCCTAGCCGGGGCTCAAGATCCTTGCACCCAGCCGGGGATCCTGATCCTTCGCACCCAGCCGGGGATCCTGATCCTTTGCACCCAGCCGGGGCCTAGCCGGAGATATCCCAAGCCGAGCATTGCAAGTTAACGATATGACTGTCAGATCAACTTTTCGCTCGAAAATATGATCCCACAGTCATTTGTTTCCCTTCGAATGCCTGTCAGATCATCTTTTTGCAAAAAAACTTGATCCCACAGTCATCTCGGACTGCCCGGGCCGAATGCCGAGCCCGGGCCGAATGCCAAGCCGTTAAACTACGACTTCTTGCCGCCGGTGATGGCTTTCTTCAGAGATTCCTTGTTGCCCACATGCATTGGTCTGGTGATCTTCCAGATCAGTGCCGGCGTTTTCTGAGAGATATCGTAGAGCACTACTTGCGGTACCAGCGCGATGCCGCCCTGCTCGGTGCAGATCCAGAGGCGGTCCTTGGACTGCATGGCAAAAGTCATAGCCATGCCCGGCAAGCCGTCGGTGCGGACACACCCGGAATTGAAGGGTTTGCCGGGATCGGCCATCGCGGGGTAGAGCTTGCGGATTGATTCCGGAAGCTCTTTCACTGTTTTAACCTCTTTGAAGTAGCCGGGGGCATCGAGCTTTTCGAGCTCGGCCTCCGGCAATTCTTCACAGCGGGCAGGACCGGTAGTCATAACGGTACTCATTGTTATCAGGGCTGCGATGGCAACGATCAGTCTGGTTAGTTTCATAGCCGAGCATTCTACTGCAAACTCAATTGGTTTGCATTATCGTCAGTACTTTACACAAACACGATCGTTTTGCATCATTGTCATGCCGACGCAAACTCAATCGTTTTGCATCATCCTCAGCCCTTTACACAAACCACCTGTTTCAGGGTATGGAGTATCTCCACCAGGTCCTTCTGGGCTTCCATGACGAGATCGATGGACTTGTAAGCCATTGGTGTCTCGTCGATGACATCGGCGTCCTTTCGGCACTCGATGCCCTCGGTGGCCCGGGCATGGTCCTCTACCGTGAAGCGTCGCTTCGCCTCACCGCGGGACATGGCGCGACCGGCACCGTGAGAGCAGCTATGGAAGCTCTCCGGATTGCCCCTGCCGCGCACGATGTACGAGCGCGTACCCATGGAGCCCGGAATGATGCCCAGGTCGCCTTCTCGAGCACGCACGGCGCCCTTGCGGGTGACATAGACATTCTCGCCGTAATGGCTCTCGCGGGCAGCATAGTTGTGGTGGCAATTGACCACCTCCGAGGTGATCTCGAAAGCAGGCAGCTTGCACTTGCCCAGAGCACCGACCACGGCATCGAGCATGATATCTCGATTGGTGCGCGCGAATTTCTGGGCCCACATGAGGGCTTCCCAGTAGTCCTTGAAATTCTCGGTGCCTTCGGGCAGATATGCCAGGTCCCTGTCAGGCAGATTGATCAGCCACTTCTCCATGTCCTTTCTGGCTTTTTCGATGAAGTAGCTACCGATCTGATTGCCGATGCCGCGGGAGCCCGAATGGAGCATGATCCACACGGCTTCGTCCTCATCGAGACAGATCTCGATGAAGTGGTTGCCGGTGCCCAGAGTGCCCAGGTGATTGAGCGTGTTGGCACGGGCAAGCTTCTGGTGCTTGTCCACGATTCTGGCATGATCGTCAGCGAGGCTCGCCCAGGCGTTCAGAACGGCCCCGGGCGCATCGCCCCAGGCACCGCGGTCGCCGGGACCACCGTTATTGGTGCGGCCGTGCGGCACCGCCGCCTCTATGGTAGAGCGCAGGGGCGCCAGATCATCCGGCAGGTCGGCAGCCCTCAAGCTGGTGCGCGCTGCCACCATGCCACAGCCGATATCGACACCGACAGCCGCAGGAATGATCGCCTTCTTAGTTGGAATAACGCTACCGACAGTGGCGCCCATACCCCAGTGACAATCGGGCATGGCTGCTACCCACTTGAAGATGAAAGGCATGCGCGAAAGATTGACCAGCTGACCGCGAGCAGCGTCCTCCAGGGAAACGCCCCTGGTCCACATTTTCACAGGCACGCCGTCATCCGGCTTGAAAACGTCGTATGTTCGTTCTTCTGTATATTCAGTCATGATGAACACCTCTATTGCAAAAAAAACGAGCCCTCTGTCCTGGGGGCTCGTCGTCAACTCTGATTGTGAGAACTATCTACACGCAACAATCATGTCAAAACGAGCCCGTCTCTCGAATCGAGAGACCCGAACCGGGTTTGGTCGCCTTTGACAGACAGGTGGAAGTTGATGTTCATAAAAACCATTATCGTCGATCGACCATCGATGTCAATCACAAATTGAAGGGTTTGTTTCAATCAAACAAGCTCGGGCAAATGATAGCTCGAAAGGGTGTGGAACTTTTTGAGCAACATACTCTTGGGCATCAGCGATAGACCGAGATCTCGAAACAGGCACGCCGGAGCCGTGCTCGTCATGGTCAAGGACTGCGCCTTCCGCGAGCCGACGACAAACGACTCGGCTCTTGTCCGGCGCTCATATTCATACAGGCCCAGCGCCACATCGGGTCTCGCCTCGAATTTGAGAGCGAAGGCGAGGAACACCGCATCCTCCAGAGCCTGGCAGCCACCCTGCCCCATATATGGTACCATCGGATGAGCCGCGTCGCCGAGCAGAGCTACACGACCGGATGCCCAGAATGGGAGAGGCTCGCGATCGTACAGATCATGGGTGAGAAGCTCCGCCTCCGGAGTGGATTCGATAAGAGCAGCTACGGGCTCGTGCCAGTCGCCGAATACCGACAGAACATCTTTGATACCGGTCCGGCCGCCGTGACCTACAGGATCGTTGACGGCACCGAACCAGTAGATCTTGCCCCCGCCGATATGCACCGCCCCGAACTGCAAGCCCCGACCGAAACTGATCAATCCGGAGCCGAAGGGCATTTTTTCGTGAGCGAGCTCACTCACCCCGCGCCAGGCGAAGCTGCCGGAATAGCGAGGAGCAGCATCCCCGTGCATCTGGCGCGCTACCGCGGAGCGCAAGCCGTCGGCGCCGACAAGCAGATTGCCCCGGGCGACACCGCCGTCCTCGAATAAAGCAGTCACCTCGGACTCGTCCTGCTTGTACTCGACGAGCTTACGCCCGAGCTTGATCTCGCTCTTTCCGAATCTCGTAGCCAGACAGTCGAGAAGATCG
The DNA here is from genome assembly GCA_020431945.1 of Cyanobacteria bacterium HKST-UBA02. Next base: position 12,529 of record JAGQHH010000035.1, read on the forward strand.
CCGCGGTGAATGCCGAGCATCTGCATATCCCGGCTGTGCTTCTCCCCGAACTCGGTCATGACTCTGCCACCGCTGGTAGTGTAGCGACCCGAGCGAGCGAAGGCGCCGTGCTCAGCCACGACCCGGTCGAGACCGATCCGGGCAAGAGCCTTCAAAGCGTTGCCATAAAGCGTGATACCGGCACCCACCTCGCGAAGCTCCTCGGACTGCTCGTAAATCTCAACGTCGATACCGATATGGCCCAGAGCTATCCCGGCCGCCAACCCGCCGATACCGGCCCCGATGATAATGGCACGACGCGACATGCAAACACCCTTTACCTGGATTAGAATTAGATCTTATTCGATTGCACTCGAACTGGAAAGCGAATGAGAACATCCATCGTCTTGCTATCACTCATAGTCTTTACCCTGCCGGTTGCCGCCACCACCGGAGACAAGCAGAGTACTGCATCGGAGCACCCAGCAAAACCAACTCCGACAACGTCATCGACACCCTCTGTATCCTCGCCTGAAGAATCGTCCATCATAGCTCCTCATCCGGCAACCATCTACATGAGAGTCTGGCGGATGGTGGATTCGAATTACGTAGACCGGACTTTCAACGGTCAGGACTGGCAAATCTGGAAGGATCGCTGTAAAGACATCCACAGCGTGGAAGACGCTCGCAAAGCAATCAAAGTCATGCTGGCAAGCCTCGGAGATCCTGCGACGTGTCTTGTAGAGGCAGAGCACTACAGGCAGCTAGAAGAGAAGAAAAGGATCACGCAGGAAGTAAATCCTATGCTCCCCGGAGAAATCGGTCCGGGTCAACTTGCTTGTGACAGCAACCCGTCAGACAGCAGCAAAGCGCTGAGATTCTGCAAATTGAAAAGAGACAAGATCGGCTACCTTCAGGTTCGGGATTTCTTCGACTGGGATCTCATAAAGCGTGCCGGGAAAGTCCTTGAAGGGAACCAGGACCTGTCCGGTCTGGTAATTGACCTTCGAGGTAATCCCGGTGGATTACAGGGCGAGGCGGCCTCTTTTGCATCTCTTTTTCTCAATAAGGGCTCAATCTGCTCGATATTGGATATCGACGGATACATAGCGACAAAGAAAGCTGACAGGGAGCAAGTAATACCGGAAACTACAAAGTTAGTGATCCTGATCGACGAGAGTACCGCCAATGGCGCCGAGCTCGCCGCAGCGGCGCTAAAAGATAACGGTAGAGCGACCCTGATAGGAGAGCACTCCCGGGGACAGAACAAGATTCAATATTTTCACCGCCTCGATAGCGAATCAGCCGTGAAGATATCTGTATCCCGTTGGTTGACACCAGAAGGCGAATCGATCGAAGGCAGAGGAATCAGGCCGGATCTGGTCGTGCCGAGCGGAAAATCGGCAGACGGCAAAGATCAGCAACTCGAAGCGGCTCTGGACCTGTTGACCAGAACAGAATAGAGCTTACTGCCCGCCCTGCCGCCAGACTACGCGGACTTGCTCTTCGATGGCGGCGACCCGGTCGGCGGCGTTGATGCGATCGTCACTGACATGCTTGAGATTCTCGATGCGCTGGGACTCGTTGTCGGCAGGAGCGACGCGGGAGAGAAGCTGGCGCGTCCCGGTCTTGCCGAGCTGATTGATCAGGTCGGCGACTATGGCTCGTCCTCTCAGTGATGTAAAACGAAAATCACGGGCCACTTCGCAGGACTCTTCGATATGCTCGTTTCGCAGAGAGAGTTGCACCCCCTGGAATTCCCGATCGGCAAGAGCCTTTTGCATGCCGGCTTTGAGAGTGGCATTGCCGTTGAAATCAGCGTCTTTGACGAAAGCGGTGCGGAGAAGATCGTCTGAATAACGTCCGAAATACCGGTCGAACTTATTCGGATTGCGATCGTGCCATGCCTCGAGGAGATCCGGCAGTTTGCCTCGTTTCTGATTCCACTGCATGAGACCCACCGAGATACCGTTGCCCATATCGTTGGGGTTAAAGGCCTGATAAGCTTTCGGACCGGCTTCATTGTGAGTGACCCAGGAGGCGATCATGTTCATCTCGTCATAAGAGCCCGAGCATGCCGGTCTTGCCGTATCACGAGGGACGGTCTCAACTGGCTTCGCCGCTGTCTTTTGAGAAGAGGGCTTCACCGCTGCCGCTTCAGGCGTGGAGGCGACCGGTCCAGCCGCCCGGGTGAGAGCCGGCAGCTTGATCACGAGTTTCTGATCCGGGTGGAGATGATCGCGCTCGTATTTCGTATGCAGCCCACTGCGTCTACCGGTATCGAGCTCGAACTCCTTGAGCTCGATATCGCTGGGCAGGCGTCCCTGCCGTTGCATATAAAGCTCCCGCCCGATGGATCGAATGGTCTCGCCGGCTTTCACTTTACGAGTGATCAAACTGGGAGATCGCTCGCCATTCACTTCGCCAAGCATATTGTTGGCGGCCAGCAGCTCGACACTACTGTTATTGTCCTGTGGCGTATAAAAAGTTTCGACGGGCAAGGTTCTGTCCTTCGATGAGCTATGAGCGAACGTAATTCAAAATTACATTAATAGATGGTCGCGCGAAATGGTGTAATCACGTAATCTGAGAATGATGAGGATTGTGGCGATAAGCGATACCCACAACCGGGAGGTGGAGCTCCCGGAAGGCGACCTTTTGATAGTCGCCGGCGACCTGACGGCCACCGGAGGGGCGCGGGAGCTGGAGGATTTCAATCGCTATCTCGAGAGACAGTCGAGCAAATTCGAGCACGATCCCCTGGTCATCGCAGGCAATCATGACTTCGCATTCGAAGACGCCCCCACTGAAGCTCGCCGGATCCTGAGCGCCGCTGTCTATCTCGAGGACGAGCTGGTGGAGATTGACGGCAAAATTATCTACGGCTCACCCTGGACACCGGAGTTCAAACGCTGGGCGTTCATGAAGGAGCGCGGTCCGGAGATCAGGCAAGCATGGAAAAAGATTCCGGAAGGTCTAGATGTTCTCGTCACCCACGGACCTCCTCATGGCATTCTCGACTATTGCGGGGTGAACGCAGGCTGCGAAGAGCTCCTGGAGACCCTCACTAAAAAGCTCGCCAGACCGCCCCGATTCCATGTATTCGGTCATATCCACGAAGGCTACGGTCAGGAGCAGGGCGAAAAAACCGTCTTTTTAAACGTATCCATCTGCAACAGGGCGTACAAGCCTATAAACGCTCCCACGGTATTCGAGATTTAATCTGCCGATATCGAACCTTTTTCGCTTGCCGAGCGTATTAGATATCGTCGGCAACTGCAGGGAAATTCCTATGAAAGCGTCCATCAATCTCTTGTGCGTCTGGCTTATTGCTATGTCGGCGATAATCGCCAACGCCACCACTTTCATGGAGCTGGCCCAGGCCCGTGAATCGGCTGCGGTCAAGACCGCCACCGAAGATTGGACCGATAGCGAGCGGGGAAGGACAGTCCCGGTCAAGCTCTACTACCGGTCCGGCGCCGCAGGGCCCATGCCGGTGGTGATCTTCTCGCATGGTCTGGGGGGCTCCCGGGAAGCGGCCCGCTACCTGGGGGAGAGCTGGGCCAGAGACGGCTTCTTCTGTGTTTTCGTCCAGCACCCGGGCTCCGACCAGAGCCTCTGGAAAGGGATGAAAGAAATGGGACAGATCAGACAGGCCCTATCTGGCGGCATCAACTTCCAGTCCATCAAAGACCGGGTCGACGACATTCATTTCGTCTTGAATCGCCTGGACTCCCTCAATGCCAAAGGCAGCCCTTACGCCGGTCTTGCCGATCCCGGACGGGTCGGCATAGCCGGGCATTCTTTCGGAGCCTGGACCTCTCTTGCGATTGCCGGACAGAGCTTCGGAGGACCGCTCATGGGAACCAAGAATTTCTCGGACCCGCGGATCAAAGCAGCCATCTACCTCAGCCCGCCTCCATACCGGGGTCGCCGGTCGCCTCAGGAGGCCTTCGGGTCGATAAAGATTCCGGGCATGCTGATCACCGGCTCTCAGGATACCGATCCAATCACCAATGGTGAGCCCGAAAAACGTGCCGAGATCTTCAATTACCTGCAGGGACCCGGTCAGTATCTGCTTTATTTCGACCAGGCCGCCCATCAGACTTTCGGTGGTCGCAAGCGCCAGGGAGCCATGAGCGAGCTCGATGAGCGTATCGAGGGCCAGGTGGCCGCCGTCACGTCCAAGTTCTGGGAAGCTTATCTCCGGGACGACGATAGCTCCAGGGACTGGCTTGCCCAGGGGAGCCTCAGCCGCAGCCTGGGAGCGGCAGCCCAAGTCTCACTGAAATAGGTCCCACTGAAATAGGTCCCACTGAAATAACTCGTTAATTACTTGCCGTAGCCCTGGGGTCTGCGAGCGCTGACCGTTGCTTCGGTGAGATTGCCGTCAGCGTCGACCTTGAACCAGGAGCTGGTGATGGCGATCGGAACGCCGGCTTCATTGCGAATCACAGCACGACGCTCATGACCGGCAGGATAATCCTTTCTTGTCTCATTGATACTGAGGGTGCCCATCTGCGGGTCGTTGAGAATGTAATTGCAGTTATATTCGCTGCCGCCGTTATATTTAGACTGGTAGTCACAGTTCATGGCGCTGCCTGCCGGGCGGGCTATGCGCATGGGCTGTCCGTTGGCGTCGGGAACGGCGTGACCATCCGGACCGATTTTCACTTCGGAGAGGGCGGGAGTATATGTCTGGACTGGCTGACCATCGGCGCCTGTGCGGCTCAAGGACAGATTCGCTCTTTTGGTCTGACCCGTCACGTTATCCCAGAAGCCACCGGTATAGCGGAACTGATCCGTCTCTGTCCGGCCGTCCGAATGGCGAACCGAGAAATCGCCGTTCCACTTGCTGTCCAGATGGAAGTTGAAGGGATTGAGGGAAGCGTCTTCGAATTTGCCTTCGCCGGTTATGCTGAATGAGCTCTTGTGATTGGACTCGTCGGTGGTATCCACCACCAGAGAATTACCCTGTACTTTTGCTTTACTCGTATAGGTAGACTCCACACCCTCGAGAAGAAGACGCTCGAGAGGAGCTTCTCTCAGGATTGCCAGGGCCATCTCGTCGCGGGGGAGAGTTTTTTCGTAAGCAGCATGGGGGTCATCAGCCATTTCGGTCACCTGTTGTAAGAAACTTGCGAGTGTGCCCATAGTACGGCTGTCCGGCCCCGGAGTCATTGGGGAAAATACGAAACCCGAGATTTAATCTGATCTAGCCGACTTTGGCCATTCCGTCCTCGAAATCGAGAGCTTTTTCTCGACAGAGCCTGATCACCTCGATAGCTCTCTGAGCATCTATCTCCCCTGCTTCTATTTTTCTCTTGGCTATGGCAGAGAGATTGAGGTCTATGTCATCGAGTACACCTAGTTCATAAAGTATTCTCAAAAGCGGCACTTCGTGCAGGCGGCTGAGGCGTCGCCCCTTGTCCAGCGAGGCAGCGTCCACCCGCCCGCAGCGCTTGAGCAGCTCCACCCTGTCTATGTTCTTGGGGTCCAGAGCAGGCAGGTCCCTGGTGCCCCGGGTCGTCCTCGGTCTCTCCACCTCGGCGGTAGGGGGTCTGGTGGCGTCCGGGTGCCGGAGCATCCTGGCGGCCTCCGCCGGGGGCGGGCCCGGCGCCGGTAGAGCGCTGGAGGCTTCACTGGACCGCGGCGGCGGACCGGAGGAACTGGAAAGAGCAGAACCGGAAACTGACCTGGAAACAGGAACAGACTGTCCCGAAGCAGGAGAGCTCGGTCTCACTTTCTTGAACCGCCGGCCCAGCTCCTGGGCAGCCTGCTCGGCATCCACGGCTCCGATCTTGACTTGACGGTATAGTCCCTGGGCGGCGTCCAGACAGGCTTTTCCGGTAAAGCCCTGCTCATCGAGAACATCGTAGAGCCGCTTATTACCTGAGAATGCCAGCTCCCTGGCGGTGACGAACTCGCTGTCCGTGATAAGCTCGGCAGTGAGGAGCAACTCTCCGAGACTGTAGGCGCGTTTGCCTTCGCTGATGCCTTTCTCGTCCAGGTAATCAGGAAGACTGGTCTTACCCTCGTGCACCACTCGCAGTGCCTCCACCGCATCATCCTCATTGAAGGAACCGTAGCGAACAAGCCGCAGCAAATCGATGGCATCATGCAAGAGCGTGCGAGGGATCAAGGCCCGCGCGGTAATGACGAAACCCAGAGGGAGCCCCATATTGCCGCTGTCGAGAAGAGCCCGATCGATTTCATCAGGATTGGCAATACCGGCTTTCTTGAGCAGATTTCCCAGAGGTGTCGAGTTAACCACTCGCCCCAGGCGGCGCATGGCAGTGTCGAGGTCGAGACCATGATTGCCGATCAGGTCGAGTGTCTTGATACCATCGATGACGGTCATCTCGTGACTGTCGACCATAGCATGAATACGCTCGCCTGCTCTGAGCACCGACGGATCGATCTTCACTCCCTGCATCTTCAGGACTACTTCCAGCGGTGTTCCCATCTTCTGCGAAAACTGATCCGCCTCTTCGAACTGATCCGGACTGACGAGCCCGGCCCTGGCGAGCAACTCCCCGTACGAGATACTCTCGAAGTACTCGCAGCCTTCGCTTTCATCGTGGAAATAACCCGGCATCTCCGGTCTGGCAGTCTCGGCGAGGTCCGCGGGTAGACCGACAGTGAGAGTGGAATTGCTGTTGCGCCCATGCTCCTTGGCCCGGTAGGCAGTCGTCACCAGGCTCTCGATTGTGTTGCCGTGATCGGGAATCGACGCGACACCACATATGGAGACAAGTCCCTCGGGCATTGTCGAGAGCGTCTGCAGAATTCGTCTTGCCACCAGCACAGCCTGGGCCAGAGGCGTGCGCGGCATGAGCAGGGCATACTCGGTGATTTCATAGTGGGTAAAGAGATCCAGAGGTCGTTTGATGAGCTCGATCTTGCGTGCCACCAGATCCGCCAATTCGTCCGTGAGCCACTTGGTCTTCAGCTCGCTTCCGTCGCGTTTTATGTCGAAGATGATCAGGCTCAGCGGTGCCCCGCCTGTCTGGCTGAGCTCGAACTCCCTGATGATGAATAGCAGGAGTGCCTGATACTTGAAGATGCCTGTTTTCGGATTCATCAGGCATGCGACCTGGCTGTCCATGCCGGCTCCGTGACCACGGCGGAACTTCCGTAGGGCAGTGGCTCGCCTGGTGGTAGGGGGACTGAATGCGACGACATTCTGATGAATAAGAGTGGCGAGACAGGGAGCCCACTGCCAGGGTTTCA
>JAGQHH010000416.1 GCA_020431945.1 Cyanobacteria bacterium HKST-UBA02
GGTTCTTATACAGTCACTTTCCCCGGCGACAAGAGCAATCCCGTCACTATCGATGGAGCCGGACCCCAGGCCGACAATGGCGGCGCCGAGTGGTCGAAGCTCATCGAGACTGCATTTCTCAAATACACCCATGAAGGACCCGGACGGGATCTTTTGGAGAACCAGGGAATCGCGCTCACTGCCCGGGTGAATAACAGCCGCACCGCCCACGAGCTTCTCACCGGCAAAGAGTCGGCTACCGATCAGTTCAGCCTCATCGACATGGCTTCAGGATTTCCTGGATTCGGTGCCACCAGTATCGACAATGTCGAGAAAGATTTGAAAGAAGCCTTCGATCACGATCGTGTGGTCACTGCCGGTATCGCACCGGATGGCGTACTCGGAATCGGCGGCCATGACGGCGGTCCCCTTACAGATGGTCATATCTATAGCGTCCTCGATTATGACTCTGATAAGAAGATGGTGACTGTTCGCGATCCTCATGGAGAGAAGCAGTCATTTCCGGAAGGCGAGACCAGGGACGGTATTACTTCGGTCGGCGAAGGCGAGTATCAGATGTCCCTCGATACTTTCTACAATACTTTCAGCCATGTCACCATCAACGGTCGCGATCCGCTCATGACCGGTCTCCGGCATATGGGCAACGACCTTCTAAACTCCGGCGATGATGCTCTGGCTCTCGGACTGGATATTGCAATGGGCGATCCCTTCGGTGCTTACAAAGAGTTTGGCGATATAGTTGGTCCCGTGAGAAGCGATATGATCAACACGGTCTGGGATGTCCTCGTCAGAGACAAGGTCATGGACTTCAAGGCGGATCCCATAGGCTTTCTTAGCGGCGGCGAGCTCTCTAATCTGCCCGGCCTGGTTATTTTCGATCCGGCCGCTCAAATAAAAGCCGGCGAAAATGTTGTCGATTTCGGCAAAGACGCTATTTCCTCCGCCGGAGGTCTCCTCAAGAAAGGCAAGATCTGGTGATAGTCAGGATGTGGCAGGTCTTTCACGCATCTTGAAAGTGCCTGATTTCATCACAGCCGGATAACGAGAAATATCGTAACCGTCCTGCATAGCCTGGATGTAGGTGTTTATCTCGGCCCGGGAGCTTGCCAGGAACAAGAAAAAACTGAGACCGTTCTCGTCCTTGACTCCCACCTGATAGAGCCTGGTGGAGAATGAGAGTCCGACCCTGAGATTGAGCTCTTTGATGAAGTTGATATGGGCCCTGGTCATCCTGTCGTTGTCGGCGCGTGGATCGAGACAGGCATCCTCGAAGATTCGCTTGAAGGCTAGCCGGCTGGTCATGCTCCAGCTCGCGCTCTGGATGTCCTCCAAAAACGAATCCACTTCCTCCGGTTTGATCACGCCGAAATAAATCTCTGCCGATTCACCGTCCGGCACGAATCTTCTGCCGTCTCCGATGAAGCGGACATCTTTCAAGTAGTCCGCTGGCTCCTGTTTCATCTTTTCTCGTATCCCCGATTCAACGCCATCTCTATAATAGATCTCTGCCATGACCGGAACGTGACACGCCGGGATGCCCGGGATGTAGAATGTATTTGAAAAGCTATGGAACCGAACGACACGCCTACACCGATCCTGGATGAGAGACCAAGACCATCCCTGAACGAGACCGATCCGAAGATAATCTCTGATCGCTATATCGTACTGGATAAGCTTGGGGAGGGTGGCATGGGCAGAGTCTATCTGGCCCTCGACCCGGTAATCAACAGACAGGTCGCCATCAAAATCCTCAGGTTTGCAGACCGTGACGGAGAGCTGATTAAGAGATTTCAGCTCGAGGCCCGCGCGGCGGCCAGGCTGGATCATTATGGCATAGTAAAAGCTCTGGATTTCGGCTTGATGGATGATCGTGATCCGTTTCTGGTCATGGAGTATGTGCGAGGTGAAACCCTTGATGAATTTCTGCGGAAAGAAAAGAGACTTGGCTTAGAGGAGTTTCAGAGTGTTTTCGAACAGGTAGCTTCTGCCATGAACCACGCTCATGGAAAGGGTGTAGTTCATAGAGATTTGAAGCCATCGAATATTCTTCTTCGAAGAGACGAAGACGAAATCAAGGCTTATGTTCTCGATTTCGGAATCGCCAGGATCTTGCAGGATTCGAAATCACAAGTGCATACACGCACCGGACATGTTGTCGGCAGCCCGAAGTACACGAGTCCCGAGCAGATTTCAGGCTGTCCTACGGACGTTAGAAGCGACATCTATTCTCTCGGATGTGTCATGTTCGAGTCCTTGACCGGTTCTGTGCCATTTCAGGGAAGCAATGCCGTCGAGACTTTGCAAATGCACATTAACAATCCGGTACCCTCTCTTGGCCAGAAGATCTCTGGCTCTTCATCGTATTCGGATCAGATAGAGCAACTGGTTGCCCGGTGCCTTGCAAAAGATTCCAACGACCGATACCAGTCAATGGACGAGGTCCGTGATGCCCTTAGTAAGCTGACCTCAGTCGATGATACATGCGAGACGGCTCTTGAACGGGAGCCTGAAAGACCCGCACCCCGATCGTCGAATAGTAGGAAGGCAGTGCTCTTGACCGTATTCTTGATTTCGATTTCGGGAGCCCTGCTTGTGGTGGTGAGTAAAAATCCAGAGCCGGAGCACAGCCATTCCGTACGGCTGGAGCATATGCCCGGATCTGTTGTGAAACCGGGGAAGATCCTTGACGACGTTTCGGTTGGCGCCAGGTGCTTTACGGCAACAATCGGTATTCCTCCAGACTCCTGTCTCCATGACAAGAACTATTGCTTCAACGGTCTGGCTGGAATAAGAGACAGTGATCTTGACTACTTCAGAACCCATTATCCTTATGCAGTGTCGTTAAACTTATCTCGTTCGATGGTTCAGGGGGCTGGACTGCATTACCTGGAGGGAATGCGCTTATCTCATCTCGATCTCGAAGGCAGACCGTTGAAGGATAGTGATCTGGCCTCTATTGGAAAACTTGTCCGTTTGGAGTCTCTTGTCCTGAGTGGGTGTAAAGAGATAGACGGTTCCGGTTTGAGTAGCCTGGTCGGTTTGGCCAAGCTGAAGGTGCTGAAGATGAGGAATTGCCTCCTCACTCCTGAGACGCTCGAAAATATAGGCAATTTGAGCTCGCTCGAGATCCTCGATTTATGCGGATCCACGCTGGAGAACAAGAGCGATATCCTCAAAGTGACTCGTTGCCATTCCTTGAAGCAACTGAGAATGGCCGGTCTCAGTCTTTCAGCAACGTTGCTGAAAGAGATTAAAAGAAGTTTGCCGGACTGCAAGATAGAGATGAGCGCTGGAGAGAATGAGAAGAATCAGCCTGATGAGCAGCGTTATTTTGATGAATTTAGCGGTGACTTTCTTGGAAGGCTCAAGGAGCGTGAAAAGGATTTGATGCTTTTACGGCAAGGTTCTGATGGTCAGCTGTTTAAAAGAATTGAGTTGAAGCTGGTCTATGGAGCCCTCACCCCCAGTGATCTGGAGAGAATTTCGAAATGCGTCAAACTCGAGCGATTGAATCTGGCCTATTCAAACATTACGGATAGCGATCTTCATTATTTTGCGAATCTCGAGAATCTCGAATATGTCGCTCTTATCGGAACTAAGGTGACTTTGCCCGGTATCGAGAAAGCACTTAGTAAAAACAAGAGCATCGGGGTGTGGAGAGCGGCTTTTGAAAGGATGGATGCGACGAACAGTTTCTAGATCTTGAGACCTGGAAAGGATCCCTCGAAGCCTGCCAGGTCCACTGTTCGGCCTGAAAGACGCGACTCTTCCGCGGCAAAGGCCAGGAGGTGGCTCGCCAGAGAGGTGCGGGCACCGGTGAGGAACTCCTGCCTTCTTTCTGCCACTGCTTCTACAAAGCTCTCGATCAGCCTGCCGTCTCCGCCTCCGTGGGGACCCCAGCCGGCTTTGCCGATGGGCACGATCTCGGTCTTGCCGGTGAGATGATCCTGAATCTCGATCTCCTCCTCGCCGCTGAAAGGAAAAGTCGCCCTGATACTGGCTCGGCTCCCGTCATAACGCATGGTGCGTCCTTCCCGGTCGGATAGCCCGTGCATAACAAGCGTCGCAAGGGCGCCATCGGCAAAATCGATGATCACGCTCTGGTGATCGACCACGTCGTTGTCGCACTTGTAGACGCATCTTCCGTATGGTCCGTTCTCGAGAGCTTTCATCCGGCCTGCGGCACTGATATCGCTACTGATGGCATAGGCGAAATACGGATCGAGCTTCTCGTCCAGATAGAAACGAGGAGCGAAGAAGGCGCACTGCTCTTCGGCCGGGCAAGAGTCCGTGCAACGGACGGTCGCGCCTGGTGGTGCCTTCTCCGGTCGAAAATGGCTCAGGGAACCGCGCGAGGTAACTGCCAGAGGTTTGGTATGGTCCATCATCCAGACCAGGATGTCGAGATCGTGACAGCATTTGCTGAGGAGCATCGGACCCGAGCGCTCTGAATTGCCCCAGTTTCCTCTCACGAAACTGTGTGCCATGTGCCAGTAGCTGACATTCTCGAAATGCTCGACCGACAATATATCTCCAAGCCTGCCCGAGCTCACGATTTCCTTTATCCGAGAGAAAAACGGCGTATAGCGAAGCACATGCGCAACAGCCAGCATCTTTCCGGTCTTCTCGGCGGTCTCCACCAGGGACAGGCACTCCCGGGCCGAGCCTGCCATGGGCTTCTCGAGAAGGACGTGATAGCCGGCTTCCATAGCCAGAATCGCGGGTTCCGTGTGCAGGCGGTCCATGGTGGCGATGACGGCGATATCGGCATCGATGTTGCCCTGAGCAAGGACCGCGAAACTCTCATAAGATGAGCTCTCATCGATACTGTGCTGGTCCGCGAAGCGTTTTCGGCGCCCGGGGTCGGGCTCGATAACCGCCGTGAACTCGAGCTTTTCGGGATTATCCAGGGCATACTGGCCGAAAACGAAAGTGCCTCGCTGACCGGCTCCGATTAGTATCGCCCTGACCTTGCTCATGGCTGCAATGGTAGCACGGACAGGGTTCCCGGGCGTGCCCATGCTTGTAAAGGGTCTTGCCGGGGCTCGTTTATTTGCTGTTGATGGTGTATTCTCATATCTTCTGGAAATACATCGTAGTAGTAGTGTGGAGCACAAAAGCATGCCGCAGGATTTTGACGCAGCCAGGGCGAAATCGCAGGAAGTCTTGAATCTCATCGAGAAGAAGTCCCTCACCGATGATGAGAGAGAAAAGGTCATTGCCGAATCGGTCAAATACTGGACCGATCACGTCAATCCGGGCTTTCTGCAGTACCGCAAGTCGGTGAGCACCGACTACACCGCCGTCGAGTGGGACGACAACGGTGCTGTTTTCCGCGATCTCGCCGGAAATGAGTTCATCGACATGCTTGGCGGTTTCGGTATCTATAATGTCGGACACCGTCATCCCAAGGTTCTCAAGGCTGTCCGAGATCAGCTCGACCGTCAGGCAATTCACTCCCAGGAGATGATCGATCCCCTGCGCACTTATCTTGCTCATCTTGTTTCGCTCATCGCCCCCGGGGATCTGCAATTCAGCTTTTTCACCAATTCGGGCACCGAGTCTGTGGAAGCCTGCCTGAAGATGGCCATGCTCACCACCGGCCGCCGGCACTTCATCGGTACCAAAGGAGCTTTCCACGGCAAGTCCCTGGGCTCCCTGGGTGGTACTTCCAAAGCGATTTTCCGGGAGCCTTTCCTGCCGCTGCTCAACTGGACCCACCTGCCTTTCGGGGACATAGACGCTCTGGCCATGACTTTCGATTGCACCGACTTCACCGGCGATCGAATCGCTGCGGTGATTCTCGAGCCTGTGCAGGGTGAAGGCGGGATCAATGTGGCGCCTCCCGGCTATCTCAAGGCAGCCCGGGAACTCTGCGACAAATACGGCGCGGTCTTGATCTTCGACGAGATCCAGAGCGGCATGGGTCGTACCGGCAAGATGTTCGCCTGCGATTATGATGGTGTGACACCGGATCTGATGGCTCTCGGCAAGGGCTTCGGCGGCGGCGTCATGCCCATCGGTG
>JAGQHH010000417.1 GCA_020431945.1 Cyanobacteria bacterium HKST-UBA02
GAAGCCACCGTCTCCAAGGTCGGCGAAGAGCAGCTCTTCTATCTCATGGCCAGGGGTCTCACCCAGGATGAGGCGACAGCTATGATCGTGAACGGTTTCTTCGAGCCTTTCACCAAAGAGCTGCCCCTGGAATATGCTGTAGAGTTGAACCGACTGATTCAACTCGAGATGGAAGGATCCGTAGGCTAGATTCAAATGACGGAGTCAATGACAGTGAGCACAATCACCCGCGATGGCGTAGACAGCCTGGCCATGGGCCGCAAAGAACCGGACTGGTTGAAGAAAGCGAGAGTGGCAGCCTGGGAATACTATCTCTCCCTCCCGGCCCCGGCAGCCAGGGACGAGGCCTGGCGCAAGACTCGCTTCGCCGATCTCGACCTGAGCAAGGTGACCACCTCCTCGGTGGTGGACCGGGCTGTCACGGAAGAGCTCCCGGCAGTGGCGGCCATCGAGAAATCCATGGAGAAGATAAGTGGACTGATCGCCAGCTCATTCAACAGCTCATTCAGCGCCCGTCTCGATCCCGAACTCAAGAAAAAGGGCGTGGTCTTCGCCACCTTGAGCCAGTCCCTGGAAGAGACCCCCGAACTTGCCAGGCAATGGCTTGCAGGCACCCACGAGAATGCCGATAAGTTCGAAGCCATGACCCGGGCCCTGTGCAACTGCGGAGCCCTTCTCTATGTTCCTGACGGAGTCGAGATCGAAGAGCCATTTCTGATCGTGCATTGTCTCGAGAATGGCACATCCGGCAGTGCCACCTTCCCGCGCATCCTGATCAAAGCCGGCGCCAACGCAAGATTCCGGGTAGTCAATGTTTTCACGTCCGCTTCCGGCAACGGCAGCGACGGGAATACGGAACTCTCTTTCGTAGACGCCCTGGTCGAGCTCGAGCTCGGAGCCGGCGCCGCTCTCGACTATGTCGAGATTCAGGACTTCGCTGACGCCGATTCGAAAGTATTCTTCGTCAGCAAAAGCATCAATCGTATCGGCAAAGATGCCGCCGTCAAGAGCCTCACCACCGGACTCGGTGGCTACCAGCTCAAGACCGATATCGAGACCGAGCTCAACGAGCGCGGCGCCAATAGCTCTATACAGGGCGTGGTGCTGGGCTTCGAAGAAGAGCATCTGAGCTATAACACGATCCAGAAGCATAACGCCCCAGACACCTCCTCGAACATCAATTTCCTGGTGGCACTCAAAGACCGGGCGGTCTCCGCCTATCAAGGCAATATCATGGTTGCCAGAGAAGCGCAGAAGACCGATGCCTTCCAGTCCAACAAGAACCTCCTTCTGGGCGATAAGGCCAAGGCCGACTCCATTCCAAGGCTGGAGATTCTGGCGGACGATGTGAAATGCTCCCACGGTGCCACGGTTGGACCGGTAGACAAAGACCAGGTCTTCTATCTCATGGCTCGCGGACTCGATCGAAAGACCGCTGAAGAGCTCGTGGTGAGCGGCTTCTTCAACACGGTCCTGGAGAAGAACCCGGTACCCCAGACCGGTGCCTGGATCGAAGGGCGGCTCAGAGATAAGATTCACGGTATCGAAAAATGACTGAGCTCTTTCAAAAGATAGCCGACGGAAAAGACGTCCCGGAGGGACAGTCTAAGGTTTTCGAGATATCAGGCGAGAAAGTAGCCCTCTGCAATGTCGCCGGCAAGTACTACGCCGTCGCCGACCTCTGCAGCCACGATGACGGTCCCCTCGGCGAAGGAGAGCTGGTGGGCGACCAGATCGAATGTCCTAGACACGGAGCACGATTCGATCTGAACACCGGCGCTGCCATGTGCCTTCCGGCAGTGATGCCGATTCCCGCGTATAACGTCGAAGTGAGGGGCCAGGAAATCTGGATAGGAGCCCGCAAGTGATCATGACAAACCAGGTGACAGAGCTGAAAACCATGAACCAGTCCGCACTGGACACCAGATCCATCCGTAAAGACTTCCCGATTCTCGACCGTATCATCGACGGCAATAAACTGGTATATCTCGACAACGCCGCCACCTCTCAGAAGCCGGTGCGGGTGATCCGCTCCATCACCGACTATTACGAGCGTTACAACTCCAACGTCCACCGCGGTCTGCATACCCTGTCGGAGGAAGCTACCGAAGCTTTCGAAGCCGTGCGCGGAAAAATGGCGGCATTCATCGGAGCATCCTCGGAAAAAGAGGTGATCTTCACCCGCAATGCCACCGAAGCCATCAACCTGGTGGCTTTCTCCTGGGGTGACAACAATATTCAGGAAGGCGACGAGATCGTCGTTTCGATCATGGAGCACCACAGCAATTTCGTTCCCTGGCAGGAGCTTGCCCGGCGCAAAGGTGCCAGACTGGTCTTTCTCCCCCTAACCAAGGACGGCACCATCGACCTGGAAGCCGCCGAGAAGCTGATCACCGAAAAGACGAAAATCCTGGCTGTCACCCAGATGTCCAATGTTCTCGGCACGATCCCGCCGGTCGCGACTCTGGTGTCCCTGGCCCGCAAGCAAGGCGCCCTGACCCTCGTGGACGGCGCCCAGGGCGTGTCGCACCTGCCCACCTCGGTACAGGATCTGGGTTGCGACTTCCTGGTCTTCTCCATGCACAAGATGCTTGGTCCCACCGGGGTGGGAGTGCTCTGGGGACGCGAAGAGATTCTCGAGAAGATGCCGCCATTTCTCTTCGGCGGAGACATGATCAGCTCGGTACGCAAAGAAAAGACTCGCTACAACGAGCTTCCCTGGAAATTCGAGGCCGGCACCCCCAATGTCGCTGATGTCATCGCCAGTGGTGTCGCCATCGACTATCTCGGCGAGCTCGGCATGAGCAATGTCAGAGCCCACGAGCTCGAGCTCACCAGACACGCTCTCAAGCGGTTCGAGGCTCTCGACGGCATGCGTGTCTACGGTCCGCGCAATCTGGAAGAGCGAGGCGGAGTGATCTCTTTCAACTACCGGGACATTCACCCCCACGATATGGGTCAGATCCTCAACGAGTCGGGCATCGCTATCCGAGCCGGTCACCACTGCTGCCAGCCGCTCATGCACGAGCTGGGCATAATGGGTACAGCCAGGGCGAGCTTCTACATATATAACACCATCGAAGAGATCGATCTCTTGATCGACTCTCTCAAGGAAGTAGAAAGGGTTCTGGGCCATGTCGCTGGATGATCTCTATCGAGAGACGATACTCGATCACTATCACAACCCTCGCAACCACGGCACCATAGACGGTGCCACATCCAGCGCCGAGGGTGTCAATCCCCTCTGCGGCGACGAGCTCACTCTCTACCTGAAGATGGATGGAGACAAGATTACCGATATCAAGCTCGAGGCTCACGGATGCTCGATCAACACTGCCTCCGGATCGATGATGTCAGAGGCGGTCATGGGCAAATCAGTGAGCGAGGCCCGGCAGGTCATCGAAGTATTCAAGAATATGATGATGTCCAGGGGCGAGGAAGTCGATATCATGGATGAAGACCTCGAGGACCTGGAAGCCCTGAGCGGTGTGCGCAAATACCCTGTGCGAGTGAAGTGCGCTCTACTGCCCTGGAATACCCTCATCGAAGGTCTCGAGTCTGCCGGTTTCAAGAACGAAAAATAGGGAAATTATGTCTACTCTTCAAGAAGATGTGGTGATGGAAAGCCTCCGGACCGTCAAGGATCCCGAGCTCGGCGTCAATATTGTCGATCTCGGACTGATCTACGGGGTCGAGATCAGCGACGCCCTGGTCAATGTAAAGATGACACTTACAAGTCCAGCCTGCCCGCTGGGAGGCGTCATCCAGGGACAGGCCCATCAGGCTCTCAAGAAACTTCCCTGGGTAAAAGAAGTGAAGATCGACCTGGTCTGGAGCCCTCGCTGGGACCCGAAAACCATGGCCAGCGAAGAAGCAAAGATGGACCTGGGTATCCTCTGAAGGCTGCCAGACATTGCAACTAATAATTAGAGGAAGTAAACTTCCTCTGTTAAGCATGGAGCAGACTTCTGAGACCGGTACTACACGATCATGACGGTCACGTGGACGACCTTTTGAGCGCCATCCTCTTGTGGCTGGCGCCGGACATCGACCTGCAAGCGGTGGGGGTTACCAATGGCGATTGTTATGCTGACCTGGCTTTCGAAGCAATGGTCAAAATCGCCACCTATCTCGATCTCGAAGGAGCGGAGATCTCTGTCTGTCCCGATGATATGCCCAATCCTTTTCCCGAGAACTGGCGCCGGGAAAGCCATATCATCAACGAGCTCCCGATCTTCGGCGAAAATTATCTGAAAAAGCGTTACCAGCAGGGACGCCCGCGCCGGACCGAAGCCGTCTTCGGAGACTGTCTGGCTAATTCGAAAGAACCCCTTACTCTGGTCACCACCGGTCCCCTGACCAATATAGCGAGCCTTCTCGCGAAAGAGCCCAGGCTCGCCGAGAAAGTCCGTGAGATGGTCATCATGGGCGGTGCCCTGGATGCTCCCGGCAATGTCGAGGAAGAAGGTCATGACGGCTCGGCAGAATGGAATATCTATGCCGATCCCCTGGCCTTCAAAGCAGTTCTCGATACAAAAATTCCCCTCACCCTGATCACCCTGGATCTCACCAACAGACTGCCGGTTACCAAAGAGTTCCTGGCCCGTCTGGATGAGCAGGCGGTTCGCTCGCGCGCTTCTAACCTGGCAGCCAAACTCTGGTCCCTGGTGAAAGGTTTCGAGTATTACTTCTGGGATACCATCACCGCAGCTTGCGCCATCGACCCCAGCCTCTTCCAGTTCAAGACCATGAAAATCGATGTCACGACTTCAGGCAAGAGCCAGGGGCGAATTTCAACATCGCTTTTCGGAGGCAAAAAAGTGAAAGTGGTCACCGCACTCGAGAAGGACGCCTTCGAGGATCTTCTGGTCTCCATTTTCGCCCAGCGCTAGCTCATGCAAAGTCCCGAGACACCGCCCGGCGATCTCATACAGAAGCTGGGGGACCGTTACGGCACCCTCGAATATCTGGCCCGTGGCGGCATGGGAGCAATCTATACCGCCCGGGATCTGGTCCTCGATCGGAAAGTAGCCATCAAAGTCCTGGTCTACAGCGAGTCGGAAGACAGGCATCTGGTCAGGTTCCAGAGAGAAGCCCGGACCGCAAGCCGGCTCTCCCATCCTAATATAGTGAAGACCATGGACTTCGGTATCACCGAAGCCAACAAACCTTATCTGATCATGGAGTATGTAGAAGGCGAAAACCTGAGCGAGATACTCGAGAGCAAAGGCACCCTGGACTGGGAGCCGGCACTCTCTCTTACTATTCAAATCGGCAAGGCGATCGCATATGCCCATTCGAAATCAGTCACCCACCGCGATCTCAAGCCATCGAACATTCTCATC
>JAGQHH010000418.1 GCA_020431945.1 Cyanobacteria bacterium HKST-UBA02
TTTCTTTCGAAGATTCTTGCGAGGCTTCCTTCGAAGATTCTTGCGGAGCTTCCTTGGTTCCTGTGGGTATTGTTTCGGCCGCCCTGACAATCGATTGGTTGTAGCTCTTGACCGCATTGTAGGCGAGCACGCACAGCAAGGCGCCCAGATTCATCATCATGTACTCACCGCATTCGAGCTCTATTCTGAAGCCGGGGCGGAGCTGAGTGTTCTGGTTGATGAGGTTGGCGAAACCTCCCAGAAGCATGACCAGGCTGAGGAGAGTAAGGAATGTTCTGTAATTTTCCTCGAAAGCCGGGCGTTTGAAGAAAGTGTTGATGTAGAGCGCGATGAGCCCGGCCTGGCACCAGCAGAAAAAGCCGACGGTGGTGGAAAATTTCTTGACGTGGAAGATATAGGGCGCGTACTGCATGCCGTACAGAAAGAAGGCCAGTACCGCCAGTGGTATCGCGAGCGGGGTCGGAATAAGCCGTCCGGGTGCTCCGGTCGCGTTTTCGTCTTTGGTGGCCGGGACCTTTTTGATCCTGTAGAGAAGCAGTGTGGCGGCAATGGCCCCAAGGTTGATGAGGCCGTAGCTGAGCGCATCCAGCTGGATCATCTGCCCGCCCAGGAGCTGTACCGACTGGTGGGCCAGGTTTGCCACCAGGCCCAGCGTCGCTGTCAGGGAGAAGAGGACCAGGGCGACCCGGTACTGCTGCCGGCGGGTGATCCCTTCGTAGAAGAAGAAAATGGCGAACAGGGAAACGATTATTTGTCCTGCTACCAGGCGGACGCTCTGGATATCAACACTGACTGTGAAGTAATAGGGCAGACCGACAAGGAGCAAAACGGTTGCTATGAGAGTGCCGGCTCCGCTCTTGCTGGGAGTCCAGGCGGTCTTGTAAACGCTCTTCTCGGCTGACATGGGGGGCCCGTGAGTTTGTGTTAGCACAATATACCCCCGGGCTGGCCCCGATAGTACAAGTGTCTGTTTTTATCTGTCAGGGGGTCCGAGGGGTGGGGGTGTGCGAGAAAATCCCAGAAAGTTTTCGCACCTCTGTGGCTGGTTTCTTTCGTGTACTCGGGTTCACCGGGTTGATTCAGTTGGAAGGAGTTTTTCGTGAGGTCTCTCCCTTCAGGAGAGAGAAAATCCCGAAATTCGTTCGAGCCGACCCGGAGAGAGAAATCCCGGAATTCGTTCGAGCTGACCCGGAGAGAGAAAATCCCGGAATTCGTTCGAGCCGACCCGGAGAGAGAAAATCCCGGAATTCGTTCGAATTGACTCCGCGAGAGAATGCCCGGGAAAATCTCTCGTCCTTTTCCAACTCCGGCATTGAACTTTCGATCCCTCCCCGTCGTATTACCAGGGAGGAGGGTCTCCTGATGTCGACCATTACCGATATTGTGTCCTACGCGAGGGCTCTGCCCCCGGATTCGATCTTCACGACCAGGGAGCTGCTCTGCTTCGGGTCTCGCTCGGCTGTGGACAATGCCATATACCGGCTCGTTCATCGGCTGGAGATTGTGCGCATCATTCCTGGCGTGTTCAGATTGCCTGATTCGGCCAGAGTTGTGACTCTAGAGGAGCTGGCTATCGTCAAGGCTCGTTCCTTCGGTCGGCGGCTGATCAAGCATGCTTCCGACGTCGCTGGCGAACTTGGCATCGCTCCCGGCATCAGGAAATCGGGCGAGGTATGGTTTGCCACCAACGGCAGCAATAGCGCCTTCAAATTCGGAACGACCAAAATCTATTTCAAACAGACCAGTCCTCGTCGGATGGAGCTCGGTGACAGTGCTTTCGGGCAGGTGGTTCGGGCCCTTTCGTTTCTGGGTCGTAGGCGAGTATCGGTGGATACTGTTGCTCTGGCAACGTCCAAGCTCACCCAGCGTGAGTTTGGACTCGGTGCTGAGCTCGCTGCCTTCATGCCTGCCTGGTTGAGCGAGTTTTTCCGTCCAGCAATACGAACGTTCTATTCGACCGGCAACGCTCCGAGCTTCGTGCAGGAGTCGATGGCGGGAGCTTACCAGGCGGTTCGAGAATCCTGCCAGGGGATTTTCAGGTTGGGATTCATCGACCCGGGGTATGAACCAGAAACGGCGTCCCATTCTTCAGGCTTACGTTTGGTGGGCTCTCCGTGGGTAGTATCAACGACAGAAAGCCAGAAAGCAGTTTCGGCGAAGAGCCCGGCGACCCGGGCGGCACCGATGGTTTTGGCCAGGCTGCAGACCGGACTGCTGATCTCAAGCCACTCAACAGGCATGAGTATCCGGGCTGGATCAAGGCCGCCTCCATAGTTGTGATTGCCTCGGTCTGCTATTCGCTTCTTTCCTTCCCTGCGAATCTGGAGGCTGCTCGCAATCTGAGACGTGCCGAGAATCTCTACGAGGCGGACCGCCTCCTGGAGTCCATGGATTCTTTCGGCAAGGTCCTGAAATCACACCCGTCTTCGGAGAAAGCTCGTATCGGAGCTGCTAAGGCGCTTTTCAGATATGGTGGCGAGATCCCCTGCAGCCTGGGCGTTCTCTATCTGTCCGGTATCAGCCTCAGCGAGTATCAATGGGAGGGCATCACTGAAGTAATGCCTCCCGAGTACGACCACGAATTCCAGAAGGAGAGCGATTGAATGTTCTTCATCCCTGGGATCCTCATCTCTATCTTCACCTTCCCGGGTGTAATCGTCCACGAAATCGCCCACAGAATTTTCTGTGATCTGGCCGACGTGCCGGTCTACGAGGTCGCCTATTTCCGATTCGGCAATCCGGCGGGATATGTGGTTCATGGACCGGTCAAGGGGGTGAGAGCTGCTTTCTTGATTGCCATGGGTCCCTTTATCGTCAACTCTTTGCTCTGTGTGATTCTGACTCTGCCGGCCTGTATTCCCTGCTTCTTCCTTTCCAGCGATATCACGAACGTGCAGGGAATCCTGCTCTGGATGGGAATCTCGATTGGCATGCACGCCTTTCCCAGCAACGAGGACATGAAGAATCTCAAAGATTCGTTGCGGGAGAGTTCCCCGGATGGCGCTGCCGGTCTGTTCTTGCGCGCCCTGGCCGGGTGCGGTGCTGCCTTTTTTATCGTCGCCAACTTTCTCCGGCGTATCTGGTTCGATTTGTTCTATGCCATCGCCCTCAGTGTCATCATTCCTACTTTCCTGGTGGGTATGGGTACCAGTGCTGAAGCTACCAGGGCATCAGGCCCGCTTGCGGTGACCATGCCGATTCCGGATGACATTCGTGAAAGCGCCGGTTTCGAGAAGGACTTCGTAGGTCTGGCGATAGACCCGGAGGTAATGCCGCCTGAGAAGCCGCGGAAGTATCCGGCCAGACCGCTGTCGTCTCTCCAGCGTCAATCGGGTGATGCGGAGGAAAGCCCGCAAGAAGAGCCCGACGCGACTGAGCCTGAAGCGCCTGAACAAAAGTAATGTCATAAGGATCCTGGCTTTGCATATGGTGTGAGCGAGATGTCTGATGAATTGAGGGAAAAGCAGCATCAGCCGGAACTCAAGGTCGGTGAGGAGACTCTTGATTCTGGCGAGCAGGCTGAATTGCCATCTGAAACCGACGACCTTGCCGGCAAGACTATAGGCGGACACTATGAAGTTCTTTCTAGAATCGGCTCCGGTGGAATGAGCACGGTCTATCGGGCACGGCATACCCATCTCGACCGTACAGTCGCGTTGAAAGTAATGTTGCCGCGCCTGGTGAATGATGACAAAACAACCAGACGATTCCAGCAGGAGGCGCGGGCTGCGTCCGAATTGAAGCACGAGAACATTTGCGGTGTCAGCGAGTTTGCCGTGGATGAAAGCGGGCGGGCCTTCATCGTGATGGAACATGTGGAAGGGCGATCCCTTGCCGATATGATCGCCGCAGAGGGGCGAATGAGCGCGGATCGAGCCCTTGCTATCGTTTCACAGATTTGCAGGGGTCTCGAGCATGCACATAGCAAGGGAGTGATTCATCGCGATCTGAAACCGGCGAATGTGATACTGGTTGAAGATGGCGAGGAAGGGACAGCTCGGATCGTCGATTTCGGTATTGCGAAAGTATTTCGTGAAGACCAGACCGGACCGGATCTTACCCAGACCGGGGAAGTCTTCGGGACACCGAAATATATGAGCCCTGAGCAGTGTATGGGGCGGAGGGTGGACAATCGCTCCGATGTTTATTCGCTTGGTTGTTTGATGTGCGAAATAATCACGGGCAATCCTCCCTTCACGGCCCAGAGTTCCATCGAAGTAATCATGCGGCATGTGGGGGAAGAGCCCGAGCTCGATCCGGCTTTATTGAGCCCGGATCTCAGGTATATCATCGGCAAGTGTTTGGCGAAGAATCCGGACGACCGTTATGCCGATGCCAGTGCGGTGCTCGAAGATATCGAAACCGTGCTCGGCGGAGGGCGTCTCTCCCGCATCAAGACAGGCAGGTGGCACGTCAATCTCTACCTGGCTATGATTGCTCTCGCTATGGTGTGTATTCTCGGCTCCAGCGCTTCCTTCGTTAATGCTGCTTTGAAGAAGCAAGAGGCGCAAAAGCAGTGGATTGTAGAAGAGACCAGAGCTCGCGAACTGATTGCTGCAAATGATCTCCCCGGGGCCGAAGAGCGTATGGAAAGAGCTCTCGAGCTTGCTCGGAAGTCCAATCAGGGCGAATTGATTACTTTGACCCTGACAAAGCTTTCGGACCTCGAAAACCAGCAGGGCAAGAGCGAGGAAGCTCGCGAGCATTCCAGGCAGGCCGAGGAGCGACCGAGGGTGTCAGCGTTGAAAGAGGTGTTTCTGGCACTTTCTCTACTCTTTATCGCTGCCGGGTTCCTTATCCTTATCCCCTGCCTGCATTTTTTCGGGCCCCGGAGTGTGCGGGGATCGGCCAGGATGACACTGAAAGATCTGTTCACCGGCTCGCGAAATCGGGACTAGGTGCCCTCTTTGGCCGCGGCTCTGTCGGCGAGGTAGTAAATGGAGGCTGCCGCAACGGTTCCGAGGATGAAGGGAGCGGTTACCACCGCAACAATTCCGGCTGGGGCTCTGCTGATGAAGTCAGGCACTGTAGACGGGTCGATACCCGAGCCTGCAAGAAGGAGCTCGGGCTGGGAAGAAATCTGGCGGGTCAATTCCAGGGCGGGGAGGTTGAATGCCAGCAGAGGCGGTGCGCATCGCTTGACACCCCTGAGCCCGAAGATCCCCAGAAAAGCGATGAGACCGCAGGTCGGGGCGGAGCCGAGAATGGCGAAGAAAGCTCCTGACAGACCGGCTCTAAGAGGAGGGATCTGCTGGCTGAGAGAAAGACTGCCTGTGGCAATCACAGCCAGCAGAGCTCCAAGAAAGGCTGCTAGAAAAATAGATTTGAGAAAATCTCTCATTCCTAACAGATGTGGCTTTCACCCAGTACGATGGTTCGTTTGCCCTGGGTCTCGTTGAGCTGGTCGATTGCTTCTCTCATGTCGGAAAGAAGAATGTCGGCCAGATCCCGGGTAAAGCTCTCCCGGACCACAACCCTGATCACAGCGGTTTCTTCGGCATTGGGCGGCATGGTGTAGGCCGGTACCGTCCATCCTCTGGTTCTGAGGACATGGGAGAGATCGAAGACATCGAAATCATTCTCGAAATCTTTGAGCTTGGCCACAACAATGGGGATGGTGTTGTCTTTGCTGATGATATCGAATTCGCCGGTCTTGATCATGCCATCCTTGAGATAGTGGGCGTTGGCGAGACAGTTTTCCATGATGTCCCGGTAACCTTCCCTACCGAGGCGGATGAAGTTGTAATACTGGGCGATCACGTGGCTGCCACCCTGGGAGAAGTTGAGGGTGAAAGTACCCATATTGCCGCCCAGATAGTTGATGTTGAAGACCAGATCTTTCGGCAGTTCGTTCTCGTCGCGCCAGATTGCCCAGCCGATGCCGGGGTAGACCAATCCGAACTTGTGTCCGGACGCATTGATCGATTTCACCTGTTCGAGACGAAAGTCCCAGTGCAGATTGGGCTGGGTGAAAGGGATGACGAAGCCACCACTGGCGGCATCAACATGAATGGGTATGTCGAGGCCGGTCTTGTTTTTCAATTTGACCAGTCTGTCGTTGATCTCACCTATGGGATCGAGCTCTCCGGTGAATGTCTGACCGAGGATCGGAGCCACCAGGATAGTGTTCTCGTCCACCGCTTCCAGGACCGCATCCGGGTCCAGGGTGTAGCAGTCCGGTTTCATCGGGATGGCTCTTTCCTCGACGTCGAAATAACGCCCGAATTTGTGCCAGACCACCTGGGTATTGGTTCCCAGGACCATGTTGGGTTTGTCGAAGGGCTTGCCTTCCTTCTTGCGGCGGTCGCGCCAGTTCCATTTGTGGGCCAGCCCGCAGAGCATGATTGCTTCGGAGGAGCCGATGGTGGAAGTGCCGGTAGGCTTGGCCCCGATCGGAGCGTTGAAGAGACGAGCCAGCATGTTTATGCAGCGGTGCTCGATGTCTTGAGTTTGCGGGTATTCGTCACGGTCGATGAGATTCTTGTTCAGGGACTCTTCGATGAGCTTTTTGGCTTGCGGCTCCATCCAGGTGGTCACGAAGGAAGCCAGGTTGAGGGTGGGGTTTCCGTCCAGATTCATCTCGTCATGACAGAGCTGGTAGGCTACGTCAGCCGGCATCGATTCTTCCGGCATCTCGTATTTCGGGATCGGTTTGGAGAGATAGCGAGCGCTATAGGCGGGGGTGTGATGCCCTTTGTGTTCCTGTTCTTCGAGAATCTCTTTTACCCCGGCGAGTACCATCTGCTCCTCCAGTCTGCGGTGATTCGATGAAAATTCAGCTAAAAGGTCTCTGCTCCTAATGACAAGCGCTTCCGGATTTCGGCGCTCCGTCTGCAAACAAACGCAGTCTTCCGGATGGTAGTCAGTAGCGCGATTTCGCTGAGCAGAGGGCTGTATTATACGAGATTCAGAATTGCCGATCGGGGCTTCTCACATTAATTCGTCCCTGAAAGCTTGGAGAAAGCAATGTTTCCCCTGGCGTCATCGCGCCTCTTGATATCGAATATGGTGCGGGCTCGGTTGCCTTTTCGTGCTTCCTTGTTATTTCCAGTTATCTCATGTATATATGTGGACCGCCGCAGTCGCTCCGGGAGGTGTTCAAGATGAGCCGGCTATCGTCTATCAATTTCCAGAAATGGATCGACGAGCACAGAGACTTGCTCAAGCCGCCAGTAGGGAACAAGCTGGTCTGGGAAGATCGGGAGTTCATCATCATGGTTGTCGGGGGACCGAACAGTCGCACCGACTATCATGTCAATGAAGGCGAAGAGTTCTTCTACCAGCTCGAAGGGGACATCGTCCTCAAGGTGATCGACGAGGGTAAGCCGGTGGATGTGAGCATCAAGCAAGGAGAGATTTTCCTCCTGCCCGGCGGCATGCCGCATTCGCCTCAGCGCCCTGCCGATACCGTGGGCCTGGTGGTGGAGCGCAAGCGCCTTCCCGGCGAGAAGGACGGTTTCCAGTGGTACTGCAAGGACTGCGGCGAGAAGCTCTACGAAGAATATTTCACGCT
Source organism: Cyanobacteria bacterium HKST-UBA02 (assembly GCA_020431945.1). The sequence goes on from JAGQHH010000418.1 coordinate 7,514, forward strand.
CACCAACATAGTAAGCCAGCTTCCCCCGATCTTCGATCGATTCTACGGAAACCCCGACAACTCTACCTGCAAAAAATGCGGGACGAAAATGGAAAAACCCGCTTGAGCCGGACGTTCGAGTCAATCGGGTTCTGAGGTGTGATTAATATGGTGGTATCAGGCAAGGTCAAGTACGAAAACAGCGAAGCTTTTGCCCGCGACCTGGACGGCAAAGATCCTATGGCCTCCTACCGGGACGAGTTCCTGATCCCTTCTCGGGAATCTCTGCGCACGGGCAAGCATGAGGCTGGACAGAGTCCCTGCATCTATCTGGCGGGCAATTCTCTGGGTCTGCAGCCTCGCCGGACCCGGGACTATATCGACCGAGAGCTCGAGGACTGGGCTGCTTACGGCGTGGAAGGACATTTCCATGCCCGTCGACCGTGGCTCCCTTATCACGAGAATCTCACCGAGATGAGTGCCAGGCTGGTGGGGGCTCAACCCGAAGAAGTAGTGGTGATGAACACCCTCACCGTCAACCTCCATCTGATGATGGTCTCTTTCTACAGACCGGAGAAAGCCCGGCACAAAATCATCGTGGAAGGCGGCGCCTTCCCTTCCGATCAATATGCAGTGGCTTCCCAGGCTGCTTTTCATGGATACGATCCGGAAGAGGCTGTGATCGAGCTCATCCCCAGAGAAGGGGAAAGCACGCTGAGGACCGGGGACATAGTCGATCTGATCGAGTCCAGGGGCGATGAAGTTGCTCTGGTCATGCTCGGCAATGTCAATTATTTAACAGGTCAGGCTTTCGAGGTCGGTCCCATCGTCGAGGCGGCGCACAGGAAAGGTTGCCTGGTCGGTCTCAATCTCGCCCACGGAGCCGGCAATCTCTTTCTGGACCTCCATGACTGGAACGTCGATTTCGCAGTCTGGTGCAGTTACAAGTATCTCAATTCCGGTCCCGGCAGCCTCGCTGGTTGTTTCGTCCACCAGCGTCATGCCCGCAGTTTCGACTTACCCAGATTCGCCGGCTGGTGGGGGCACAACAAGCAGTCACGGTTCAAGATGGACCGGCATTTCGACCCGATGCCCGGCGCTGAAGGCTGGCAGCTCAGCAATCCACCGATTTTTCAACTGGCTGCTCTGATGGCTTCGCTGACCTTATTCGACCAGGCAGGCATGAAAGCGCTCCGGCAGAAAAGCGAGCTCCTCACAGGTTATCTCGAGTTCCTTCTCGAGGCGATCCCGGCAGGAAAGCTCTCGATCATCACTCCTTCCGATCCGGGTCAGCGCGGTTGCCAGCTCTCTCTGCGATTCGCCGGTGGTTTCAACGCCCGGACCTTGCTCGAGATGCTCAAAGAAAGAGGCGTGATCTGCGATTTCAGGGAGCCGGATATCATCCGGGCTGCCCCGACCCCGCTCTACAACAGTTTCCTCGATGTGTACGAGTTCGCGTCCATAGTCAGACAGTGCGCTGCTCAATAGAGAAAAGGAGTGATTATGCCAGAGGCAGACAGACAGGTCGAAATAGCCATAGTCGGAGCCGGGCTCGTCGGCTCGTTGCTGGCGCTCTATCTGACCCGCCGCGGTTATCAGGTCGATGTTTTCGAGCGGCGTCCGGATATGCGCCGATCTAGAATCAGCGCCGGGCGCTCCATCAACCTCAATATCTCCTGCCGCGGTCTCACCGCCCTGGAGCGGATCGGCGTGCTGGACAAAGTCGAGCCCGAGCTTGTGCCGATGCTCGGAAGAATGATGCACTCCCGGGAAGGGGAGCTGACCTATCAGCCGTACGGCAAAGATGATACCGAATTCGGTAACTCGGTCTCCCGTGCCGGTCTCAATATCATCCTTATGAACGAAGCTGAGAAGACCGGCCTGGCTCGTTTCCACTTCGATATGAAAGGGGAGAATGTCGACTTCGACGCGAATGTGATCGAGTTCGGAGTCGGTGAGAAGGCCGATAAGTCCCGGGTGAAAGCCGGGCTGATATTCGGAACCGACGGTGGGGGCTCGGTGATCCGGCGGGCGATGATGCGCCGTTCCGGCTATGCTTCTACCATCGAGAAGCTCGATTACGGCTATAAAGAGCTTCTAATTCCAGCCGGGCCGAACGGCTCTTTCCAGATCGAGAAGAACGCTCTCCATATCTGGCCCCGGGGAAGTTTCATGCTGATCGCCCTGCCGAACTTCGACGGCAGTTTCACATGCACTCTTTTCTTGCCTTATGAAGGAGAGAAGAGTTTCGACAATCTCGTCGATGATGATTCCGTCAGGGCTTTCTTCGAGGAAGATTTCGGCGATGCCGTGCCCATGATCCCGGATCTGCTCGAGACTTTCGCCGAGAACCCCACCGGGCACATGGAGACGGTCAAGGCTCTGCCCTGGAGTGTCGGGAGTGGGGTGCTCCTCATGGGTGATGCCGCCCATGGTATCGTCCCGTTTTTCGGACAGGGCATGAATTGCGGATTCGAGGATCTCACTGTATTCGACCAGCTTCTCGACGAGATCGCCGGAGAAGGTGGCCGGCTCGAGCCCGGCGATGCTGCCAGCTGGACGAATTTGTTCGAGCGTTTCACCTCGGCTCGCAAGGCCAATTGCGATGCAATCGCCGATATGGCGGTGGAGAACTTCATCGAGATGAGGGACAAAGTCGCCGATCCTTCATTCCTCCTCGCTAAAAAGGTCGAAAAGGTCCTGGAGAAGAAGTTCGGCAGCGACTATGTCTCTCGCTATTCGCTCGTGACCTTCACTAATGTTCCTTACAAGCTCGCTCAGGAGGCGGGTATTGTATGCGACGAGATTCTATCGGAGCTCTGCGCCAAACTCGACAAGGATCTTGCTGATCCCGAGAAAGTCGACCTGGTCAAGGCGAAGGAGCTTATAGATAAAAAGCTTGCCCCGATCCTGAGCACACAGCCCAGTCTCACCTGCGGCGCCTGAGCGAGGACGTCTATTGGAGAAGAGCTCAGAGCTTGATTTTTCGCCTTTCGATGCCGATGCTAATCTGAAAGCGGTGCTCGGTGTGATCAAGGCGATCCGTCATATGTCCTGGTCTTATGCCGGGGATATCAATCGGGTCGCCAAGAAAATCACCCAGTCTTTCTATGCCGGGCGTTGCATGATCTTCGCCAGCTCTACCGCCGGGCGGGTGGATGTTTTCGAATATGTCGAAGAGCCCCTGGTGCCGGTGGCCAAATTCTTCCTCTCCGGCGAAGGTCAGATCTGGCTAAATGCCTTTCTCCAGGCAGGCAGCGACCTGATGAGCCCTCAGTTACTCAGTCGTGTCCCTGATACCGAATCCGGTGTGCTCCCCGGTGAGCTCACCGATCCGCCCTGTCATGTCCTGCCTTTGAAAAACCCTTACACTTCCAGGCATGGGGTGAAGCCAGGTTTTTTGCTTCTTCAAGAGCCCCGGGGGCTTTCGCGCTGGAATCGCCGGATGCTCGAGTCGGCGGTGGTAGTGGCGGAGTATCTGGCTATGGTGATCGAATGCGAGCGTCTTACCGAGAACCTCCAGGAAGAGATCTCCCTGAGCCGGCTCCCCGGAGTGCTTCCGAGAATCAAGCTCAATGAGTATGTCAATCGCGAGCTGGCCAGGCTCAAGGATGAGGGGCGCAAAGGCTTTCTCGTCTATATGGGACTTTCGCCGGCGGCGAAGCTGAGCTCTCCCGACCTCATCCGGGCTGAGTCGATGCTCATCGATCACTGTGCCAGGGAAGTCGTGGCGGCTCTCACCAATCGTGAGCTGGTTGGGCGCTGGGAGGGCAATACCCTGGTGGCGCTCATGCTCGGGGATGACGAAGAGCATGCCGTGGCGTTGATCAAACGGCTCCAACAGGTGGTCAGGGACTGGTGTCAGGCGCATCATGTCGGCCTCGGCTCCGAACGGGCATTCCGCGGAGCGATCGCCACCTATCCCGAGCACGGAGCGACTTTTACGGCTCTGTTGGGCAGGGCCGTGGAAGGAGCCGGGGACTTCTTATAGTTACGGATTAGTCACCGGTCAGAGGGGGAATTGTTTGCTAAGGGGACCCGTCGAGAGTTTTCGTTTAGGAGCGCTTTTATGGGCGATGAAGACAAAAAACTTGGTAAAGGGCTGATGAAAGACAAGGAGAATGTCGCCGAGAAGCTCCTTGCCGGTATCGAGAATCGGGGCTATACGGGCGAGCAGACCATAGCATGGCTGCGCAATGTCAGCGAGGATGTGGATGCCGGTCCACTGTCCACCAATGAGGACCTCATTCCTCACATGACCATGCTGAGCTGTGTGGATACACTGTTCGATCATTTCCTTCGTTATTGTCTCCAGTACAATCGAGCCGAGACAGACGCGAATGCCCGGGTCGACTATTCTCGCCCGGTTTACGGACAGGACTCCGTGGGCACTCTGAACTGTACCGGCAGGCTGAACACGGCCCGCTGGTCCATGGTGGTGGATGGACAGGTGCAGAACATCTCGGTATTTCTCGTGCCGCCGTCGGTCACCGATGCTCGAGCGAAAGCAGCCGAGTATCCACCCATCCTGGAGCTCAAGGCTGCCGAAGACCGGGGCGGTCTGATCTGGAAAGCCGAATCCTCGGTGATTCTCTTCGATCATCTGCCGGTTATCGCCAAGAAACTCTTTGCTCGACTTATCAGAGTCGCGAAGGGACAGGTGCAGGGCAATGAGAGTTTCGACCTTGGCCTGGAGAAAGAGAAAGCCGCTCAACTGGGTCAGACTCAAAAAATCAGAGCAGCGGCTCTGCCCGAGAATATCGACCAGCTCCTCGAGATCAATCATGTCTCTATCGCCTATGCTTTCGGAGAGTTAATCGGCATGCTCGATGCCGATCTCGAGCAGATGATGAAAATGGGTGTCCAGGCTTTGCGCACCGGCGACAAGGATGCCAACGAAAAGCTCACCAGGCGCACCAAGGCGCTCTCGGTGATCAAGAACCAGGTGAAAGCCATGTCCGATGCCTGGCGCATCGAGGGCGGCAGGTAATTCGGGCGATTAATTGCAAAACAGACAGGAGAGAGAATGTTCATTTCGATCAACCATATTCCGGTGAAAAAAGGCCGTGAGGCTGATTTCGAGAAGCGTTTCCGGGAACGGGACCGATCGGTGGAGGAGCAGCCCGGCTTTGTCAGTATCGATGTGCTCAAACCAGGACTGAGGGCGGTTCGCGGCGGTGCGCCGGAACCCCTGGATAACAATGAATATCAGGTCCTGACCCGCTGGGAGAGCGAAGAGGCTTTCCGAGGCTGGGTGAGAAGCGATGCCTTCAAGCAATCGCATTCCCGCGAAATAGACAAGACCATGTTCGAAGGACAGAGCTATCTCACCTATCATGAAACCATAGACGGTGCCGGTGCTGAAAAGCCCCTGGCGGCAAAGGAAGCCTGACGACTTCCATGAGCCAGTACATGCCCATCATCGGCACTCTCGGCTATATCATGTCGAGGGACGGGAAACAGGTGCTTCTGGTGCACCGCAACAAACGTCCTGATGATATTCATTTCGGCAAATACAACGGGCTTGGCGGCAAGCTCGAGCCCGGCGAGGATGTGGTCTCTGGTTTTTGCCGCGAGGTCAGGGAAGAAGCCGGTATCGAGCCGGTGAAGCTGGTTATGCGCGGCACGATAAACTGGCCGGGCTTCGGCAAAGACGGCGAGGACTGGCTCGGTTTCATCTTCCGCGTCGATGAATGGCAGGGCGAGCTCATTGAAGAAAATCATGAAGGCTCTCTCGAATGGGTATCTCTGGATAGTCTGGACGAAATCAATTTCTGGGAGAGCGATCGATACTGGCTCGACATGGTCTTCGAGAAGACCGACCGGACCTTCCACGGAGTAGCGCCTTTCGACCAGGGCAAGATGATCTCCTGGAATTATGTGCTGTTATGAGGGTCTCCGGCACTTGGACCAATCGAAAAGGGGAGACGGTGTTGATACTGCAATCAGGGAAAATGTCTATGCGCACTTTATCGAAGCTTGACGGATCATTGCGAAGGCTTGTCGCAGCATTGTTTTTCGCGGTTGCGCTGCTCCCCCTGGCCAGCGAGGAGTCACTAGCTCAGGACTCGAGCCCCAGGAAAGTGTATGACCAGGCCTGGCAGATCGTAAACGATCAGTTTGTCGATCCCAGCTTCAACGGGCAGGACTGGAGCTCCTGGAAGAATCGCTATGGCAGCAAGCTGCGGTCTCGAGATGATGCGCTTCAGGCTATATCAACCATGCTTTCAAGCCTGAACGATCCTTACACGAGGGCCCTGTCCCGAAAAATGTTCGAGGTCGAGAAGAATCAAATCGAAGCGCGACTTTTCGGTATCGGCGCGCAACTGGCCAAAAGCAAAGAGAACAAGACCATAGTGATTGCCCCGATCGAAGGAAGCCCGGCATTCAACGCCGGCATTCTGACAGGCGATCAGATTGTCACTGTGAACGGAGAGGACCTCGAGACCGCATCTTTGGATGAAGTTGTAGGCGAGATCCGCGGTCCGGCTGGAACGGAAGTGACGATCGGCATAAATCGAGATGGACAGCAGAAATCCATAAAGATCGTCAGAGGTGAAATCACTATCAGGGCTATAGCGAACCAATCGGTCTTGCCGGGTAATATCGGCTATATTCGCCTTGATAGCTTGATTGTCAAGAACGCGCCTGCCGAGGTCCGCCAGGCGCTCGAAAGGTTGAAATCGGCAGACGGGATCATTCTCGACCTGCGGAACAACCCGGGCGGCCTGCTCTCCAACAGCCAGGAGATTGCCGAACTTTTTATCGACGAAGGAGCGCTTCTTTATTCAACCGTCTCTAGAAAAGCTGTTGAAGCCACTAAATCGAAGTCTCCGGCTTTGTCACATCAACCGCTGGTGGTACTGGTCAATAAAGGCACGGCCAGTGGTGCCGAGATACTGGCCAGCGCTTTGAGAGACAATGGGCGCGCCAAGCTTATCGGAGAAAAGACTTTCGGTAAGGGTATCGTGCAGGCAATTTTCAACCTGGCTGATGGCTCAGGAATGAATGTCACGGTGGGAAGTTATCGTACCGCTCGTAATCGGGTCTTCCACAATAAGGGACTGGAGCCGGATTATACAGTCGAAACGGCGGCCGATAACGGGCCCTGGTGGTTTGCTCTATCCAGTGGAAGTCTGCGAGCTGCACCCACCGATGGAAAAGACCTTCAGCTTCGCAAGGCAATTTGGGCAGTTCGTAATCAGATTGCCTTTGCCAGGGGATTGCCTCCGGATCCGGATCCTGAACCGAGCGGACCTGGGCGGTCCACTCATCCCCAAAGTGCTTCCGGAACGCTGGACCAGAAGACCCAGGTAACGCCGGAAGAGAAGCCGGGTCAAAGACCGATAAAGGACAAGTGGGCACTGTTAGTGGGCATCAGTAATTTTAAGAAGGCTTCTTTAAATCTGAAATATCCAGCCAAGGACGCTGGCGACCTTGCCGAATTCCTGGTGAATCAATGCCACTTCGCCAGAGATCATGTCAAAGTCCTTGCCGATCAAAAGGCGACCAGGTCGAGCATACTCGACGCTCTGGGCGACAAGTGGCTCCCCAGGGTGGTGAGACCGGACGATCTTGTCCTTCTCTATTTCTCGACCCATGGAAGCCCCTCTGATCTCGATGTCGGAGGAGTCAATTATCTTATTGCCTGGGATACAGACCCGGAAAGCTTGTATTCAACCGGGCTGCCCATGCAGGATCTGATCAGGATTATTAAAGCGCGCATTCGTTCCGACCGGATCATCGTGCTGCTCGATGCCTGCTATAGCGGCGCCGTGGATCCTCAGAGCAAAGGAGTTCACAGAGCAGCTAATGTGAATGTGGAGGCTATATGCCAGGGAACCGGTCAGATGGTAATCTCCTCGAGCGCTCCTGACCAGGTTTCCTGGGAATGCAAACAACAGTCGAATAGTGTTTTTACCAAGCATTTGATCAATTCTCTCAAAGTCGATGGTGACCGGACAAAGCTCGGCAGGGCATTCAAGCTGCTCAGAGAAAAAGTCGAAGATGAGGTGCAGAGGGATCGAGGAAGACTGCAGAGCCCCGTATTGAAAAGCCAGTGGGAAGGGGATGAGCTGATGATCGCCGTGCCTCCGACCGATCCCCGTCCGGGGCTTGCCGTGCCTGATTGAACATACATCGGGTAAGGGGGCATGCGTCG
>JAGQHH010000036.1 GCA_020431945.1 Cyanobacteria bacterium HKST-UBA02
ATCGCCACCTCCTCGCAATCGGAGAGGAGGCTGTAAAAGCCCGAACCTCCGAAAACCCCTATTTCAGCCGTTTTAGCGCCAGCCATCATCACCTCATACGGAACGCCGATTGACGCTTTAATGGTAGCACCTGATAAACCCCAGTCTAATTCGCGTCAAAGCCGCATAGGATCAAGCATAGGCATGCGTAAAAATAACAGGAATTGGGTATAACCCAGGTGTCACCTAGATTTACGTCTATTTTTGGGGCATTTGCCCCGGGAAATCCACAGAAAATGTTCCGGAAGCTTCTTTTCGTAGTCTCTCTGACAGGCTTTATCACTATCCAGACCGCCTCCCTGGCAGCACCGGCGGAGACAAGCATGCAAAGGGCCAGGGTAGCTGCTCTTCCTCTGCGGGCCGCCCCGACCCCTGAGCGGATCTATCAGAAAGTCTGGAGCATGATCAAAGAAGACTTCTATGATGGCAGCTTCAACGGTCAGGATTGGAATCGCTGGCGCAGCAAGTATGACGGTATGCTCGAGACCTCCGAGGATGCGCACAAGGCCATCGAGACGATGCTTGCCAGTCTCGGCGATCGCTATACCCGCTTCCTGGACGAGGACGCCTTCGATGACGAGAAGTCTCAGATCAAGGCCGAGCTCTGCGGAATCGGCGTGAAGATCGGGCTCAATCGGAAATCGGAGCGGATCTACGTGATCCAGCCCATCGAGGGCACCCCTGCCGAGCGGGCCGGGGTGAAGGCCGGCGACGAGATCTTCGAGATTGACGGCAGCTCTACCAAAGGGTTCACCGTGGACGATGCCGCCAAGAAAATCCGTGGCGAGATCAATAAGCCTGTCTGGCTGACCGTCAACCGCCACGGCAAGCACCGGAAGATTAAGATCGTCCGGGGCCGGATTCCTCTGCGCTCGGTGGAGACGGTCAAGATGCTCAGCTCCGATATCGGATATATAAGGATATCGAGCTTCATCTCCAAGAAGACCGACGACGAAGTGGTGAGCGCCCTGGAGAAGCTGAATGGCGCCAAGGGAATGATCGTGGATCTGCGGGATAATCCCGGGGGTCTGCTTAATCAAGCCATTAACGTCTCGAATCTATTTCTGGACTCGGGTTATGTGGTCTCCACTGTGGATCGTGAAGGCTATAAGACCCCGGTCATGGCCAAGGGTCACCCTCTCTGCCGGATACCCATGGCGATCCTGATCAACCGGGGCAGTGCCTCGGCATCTGAAATCACCAGTGGTGCTCTGAAAGACAACAGCCGGGCCGTCCTTGTCGGTGAGCGTACCTTCGGCAAGGGTCTGGTGCAGGGCATAAACCGTCTGGAGGATGGCTGTGGGGTCAATGTCACCATCGCCAAGTATCTCACTCCCAACGACTGCGATATCGACAAAAAAGGTATCCATCCCGACTTCGAAGTGAAGCTCAGCAAGAAGCAGTACAAGGACGGCAAAGGTCCCTGGTTCCGGAGCGACGAGGAGAGCAACGGCGAGCGGGCTCCCGAGGACATGAAAGACCTTCAGCTCAAAAAGGCCTTCGAGGTGATAAAGAGCACGGTCTCCTCGGGTGGAAGCCTGGCCATGCAGCAAGAGCGCTGATAATTCTCTCTGTGTTATTGTAGGCTCGACAGATTCGCGAGAGTGATTCCAGTTGAGCATAGACGCAAAATCGAGTAGTCCCGAGAACCTCACAGGCAGTGCCACTGGCGGTGCGCTCCTGCTGGTCGGCTGCGAGCCGGCTTGCGGCAAGACTGTTATCGGGACCGGTCTGGCGGCGGTCCTCGCCGAGCAGGGTGTGCCCGCCCGGGTAGTGAAGCCGCTGCGCATCGGGGCCGAGCGACCGGAATCCTCCGAGATGCGCTTTATCAGGTCCATTGCCGGCACCGAGATCGACTACGAGATCCGCTGTCTCGATTTCCCGCCGCGACTCGATGATGGAGGGGATCTGATTCTGGGAGCCACCAGACCCGGTTCGTTCACCTTTGTCGAGATCCCCGGTACCGCCGCCACCCCTGTCGATATCAGTGCCGGTGCCTGGACCAGTGTCAGCGAAATGGTAGCCCTCACCGGTCTTCCCTGTCTTCTGGTTTGCCGTTATTCCATCGACGCCCTGGAGCGGCTCGATCTTTTCTATCGCTATCTCTACGGCTGTGGTGCCGATGTGGTGGCTATGGTGATGGTGGAGACCAGCAAGAGCGACGCCAATATCATGAACGACCGTTTGAGCCGGGACGACCTTCAGATTCTGCTCTCGAAAAGGATCGGTCTGCCTTTCCTGGGGGTGCTGAGTTATAGCAGCTCTCTGAGCGTTCCCCTGGTCAGTCAGGGCAATCTCAAGAAGAATAT
>JAGQHH010000419.1 GCA_020431945.1 Cyanobacteria bacterium HKST-UBA02
AACTTGCCACCACAACTGGTAAGTTTCAAGCAGTTAGCTGACAAGCGGGCCTAAGTTCGGGAGAACGTCACAACCTTTATACAAGTAGTTTCTGCATCTGTAGTTTCGCAGCCAGGATCCCAACTCAAACTGCACTATCGAAAGCTCCGTATTTACCCCAGGCTTTCACGGTACAACTCAGCGCAGGCGGCAGCACCCAGACCTCCACTGCGATTGACCATTCATCCGGGAGAAGCGAATCTCTACTGACACGGTAAAATTGCTAGCATGCATCGCAGTCTGAGGAGTCGCTGACTCCAATTGAACTAGGATCTACCCAAGGTATCCCTCTATTTGTTCTTTTCGTCTCTAAAGAGGTTGAAACAATGAAGTTCCCCAAAAAAGCCCTGTCCCTCTGCTTATCGCTAGTATTTGCCACATCCTTGACAGCACCATCGCTCGCCAAGGGATCAGACGAGACGCCCGCGACGAAGAAGCCATTTTTCGCCGTTCTCGTTGGGATTGATGACTACATATCTCCGAATGTCAACGATCTCAGTGGCTGCAAGAACGACGTAGACGACATGAAGGCTGTGCTGGTCAAGAATTACAACCTTCCCGATGATGACGAGCACATTCTCGTTCTTAAAGACCGAGAAGCAACCAAGGAAGGGATTAAGAACGCCTTCCGAAAAATGCTTGTTTCCAATGCAGAAAAATATGGAGACAAGGGACTCTATCTATTCCACTACAGCGGTCATGGATCGTACTGCAAAGACACCAATGGCGATGAAGCAGGAGACGATGACCAGACTCTTGTAACAGTCGATTCGAGACAGGGCGATGTTTACGACCTCGTCGATGATGAGCTCGACATTCTCCTCGACGAGCTTACAGCTAAGACCAAGAACAGTGTGCTGGTTTTTGACTGCTGCCACTCGTACACAAACACGAGAGGGGGAAAAGTTACTCCCCGAAAAGTAGAACCTGATAGCAGACCCCAGCCGGAGCAGAAGCCAGTGACCCGCAGCTCTGGCGAAAGATCGACCAGAGCCGCTACTGAAAAGACTGCCATGGCTCCCAGGGATCAGAAATATGTGGTCTTTTCGGGATGCCTCCAGGACGAGACTTCCGGCGAGACCCGGGACCCTCAGGGACGAACAAACGGTCTATTGACTCGCTATCTGGTTGAGGCACTGGCTAAATCCGGCTCTGATACCACATACAGGCAATTGTGGGACACAGTTGCTAAAGGCGTCACATCGGAGAACTGGGCGCAACATCCCCAGGTCGAAGGCGATCTGGAGCGGCCTATCTTGAATGCCAGTGCCACAAGACTCGAGCCGGGCATCAAAGTCTTGAAAGCCGAAGACGAAAAAGCCGTCATCGATGCCGGCGAAGCGCATAGGATAGTAGAAAAAGGAGCTCTGGTCGCCTTCTACAAAGCCTGGGCAAAGAAACTCGAGGGCGAGAAAGACATCCTTGCCAAAGGTCTGGTAGAGGAAGTTGGAACCCTGAAGTCATCTGTAAAATTAGACAGGAAGGTAGATCCCGAAGAGCTTGCAAAAGCGAAAGCACGGATAGTCACTCCTTTTGGAGGCGATAGGCCGCTCAAGGTAAAAGTCGAAATCAAGGAAGCAAGCTCCAGAGGCAATCTATTTCAACTTCTGGATAAAGAGGCCAGTCAGGAGACCCCTGGCAGCGCCTCGGAAGGAAGCTCCGCTAAGCCCAAGACCGGGCTTCTAGAGATTACGAAGACCAGCGACGATCCCCTCAAGTCAAATGATGATTGGGACGTGGCAGTTGTCCAGGACAAGTTTGAAACCTTCGCCGACTCCCGTAGAAACGTTGGCTCGCGTGCTCCCAAAGCGGATCCGGAAAAACCTGTTTTCTTCATCGCAGCTCAAAACGGCATGCCGTTATTTGATCTCTGGCTAAATACCTCAGATCCCGAAGCGCCTAAAGTAATTTACTCGGCACTTAAGAAGAGAGCTCGTCAGCGTCTGGTTCAGACACTGGAAAATAAAGTTTCTCCGCTCGATGGCAAATTGAAGATCGAGTTTGTTCGGGTGACGGGCTGGGATACTGACATAAACGGGAAACCCAAGGCACCGAAGACCGAAACAAAAGAAGCAGATCAGATAGGTACGCCGGTGGTCAAAGAAAGTGAACAGTTCTTACTGAAGCTCACCAACACGAGTGATACCCCCTTGTATCCCACAGTGGTGAGCCTTGGGACGAGCGGCAAGATTGAAATCATCTATCCACCCAGCAGTACTCACGCCGTCCCTCTTCAACCAGGTGATTCAATGAAAACTGATGTGATGCAAGCCGGAGCGCCGGTTGGTCCGGAGAGCTTCAAAGTTATCGCCACCACGAGCCACACCGATTTCCACTTTCTCGAGCAAGAGGGAATAACTCGCAGTGGAACAACCAGAAAGGCAGTATCGAATCCTCTTGAAAAACTCATGGAGGACCGCCACAACGCAACAAGAGACTCGAGCAGAGTGACAGTACCGTCACTTGACGACTGGGCTACCGCCGATCTTGACATTGTAATTGCCACACCAGAATAAGCACCCTGGATGGTTCTAAAAGACCCGGTTTCTTTCGAGACCGGGTCTTTAATTTTCTTCCTGACAATTCAACTTCTGGCTTCCGAGTCCTTTCGAATGATCCCGAGAAATCGCTGCCCATAAACTTGCACAGGTCCCAAACGTGTATAATTTTTGCCTCAACACCAATAGAAAACACAGTAATTTCCCTGAGGTTTTCGAACGGTTCTTCGAGAAATGGAGTCCTTGAGCCCATGACCTGTCCATTTAGGGTGGGGTCGCTCAGAATAGAAAACGAAGTTAGACCTAATACTTGAAAAGGGGTATTAACATGAAAAGGGTCCGTTTTGCTCCAGCCTCACTTACTGCCGCGGCTGCTTTGCTCCTTCTTGCTCAAGGCACTCTGGCCGACACACAAAAAACCTCCAAGAGAGTCTCGCCTCCATCTGATGCCCTAATCAAAGCAGCTTCAAAAGTGACTGATCGGGGAATCGATCCAGCCTCATCAAAGCTAGTCGGTAACCTGAAGCTTGTGGCCAGGCAGGCTGTCTCGTCTCGTGATCCAGTGCCAACTCCCGTGGACAACCTCAAGAGCGTGGTTCTTCGTGAATATGGAGTCAATTCGAAAGCAAAGAATCGATCAGTAGAAGTCGGCATTGAAGGCGAAATCAACAAATCGGACCTGGAGAAGGTAGGAGCGAGCGTACACTTCACTCGTGACAATGTAACCTACGCGAGTGTTCCTATAGAGTCTTTGATGAGTATTGCTCGGTTAAGCGGCGTCCAGAAAGTCACAGGTATTACTGCTACAGAGATTCCAAGTCCGCCAAAGGCGAAGAGTGCGGAAGCGAAGAAGGCAGGACTCGCTACCCGGGGAGCCCTTGAGGATCAATTTGACCGTCAGGGACTAACTGGCAAAGGAGTCATCGTCGGGATTGTAGATACCGGAATCGATTGGACACATCCTGACTTCATAACGCGAACTGGAAGCTCCAGGATTCTCTATTTGTGGGACATGTCCGACGATACCTGGGAGCTCTCTGGAAAGACCAAGGGGACTGCAGCACCATATACCTACACTGATGGAAAGTCTGTGGGCACCGTCTATACCAATGACCAGATCAATGCTGCTCTCACCGGGCAGGCAGACGTCCCTTCATATGATGGATACGGCCACGGAACAGCATGTGCCGGAATAGCCGCCGGAAACGGTCTTGCGACCGCCAACGGAGTGCCAGAAGGCACATACAAAGGAGTAGCTCCGGAAGCCGATCTCGTAATTGTCCGTGTGGCTCCACCGACAAAGCCCGGTGGAATTAGAAATGATTACTATGTCGGCGTTGAGTGGATAGCGAAGGTTGCCGCTCAGTTAAACAAGCCCTGCGCAATCAACCTAAGCTTGGGTGGTCATTCGGGTGCACACAACGGCACCACAGCACAGGAAAAACTTTTCAACAGTCTCTCGGGTAAAGGCAAAAAGGGAGTGATCATCTGTGTAGCCGCCGGCAATGAACGAGCCAGAAGCTTTCATGCCAGCGGACGATTCGGGCCCAACCGCGAGGGACAGGCAGACAGATTTAGCAATGAAGTCGAGATGAGCGTCTATGCAGAATCGGACCTACACGCTCTAATGAATCCAGCTGATGATTGGGGATTTTCGATTTCAAGCCTCGATACACCTTTTCTCCAATCTCCCGACGGACAGGGGCTCCAGCTCCATGTATTCAACAATGGAACAACCGAACCCGTTTGTTTAGCCACCCTCAACGGAAACCAGTTTACCGGCCCGATTTATCAGGGAACCGATCTGACGAGCCTTGTTTACGGTCAAAACTTGGTTTCCTTCAGTCCGGATGATGGACTTCACCTCAAGCTTCCCCACGGCAGATACTATATTAAGGCCTGGGGCAAGTCGGAAAATGTCTCTGATGGCTCTTTCGACCTGTATTCCTCACTGCCCTCCATAGACAATGACCAGCAGCTTTCATATGGTAGTTTTGCCATGGGCAGCAACCATGAAGCTATGGTCGGCACACCAGGTACGGCAAAGAATGTCATTACAGTCGGTGCCTATGACTTTCGCTCATCCTGGCCAAATTTGGGATACACCCATACCTATCACAATCTTGCCCTTGGAGGTATCTCCGATTACTCCAACCCGGGTTATTCTCGTGACGGTACCATCAAGCCTGATATCGCAGCTCCTGGCACTTACGCAATATCTTCTCTGGCAAGACTTGGAGACGGTGGTTACGCTGAGATGGGCTCTGATCCTATGAATATCACGCCTGATGGTTACCACCTAGCCTGGAGCGGAACCAGTGCGGCTACACCGTTTGTAACCGGTCTTGTAGCCCTTATGCTGGAGAAGAATCCCGATCTGGATAGCGAGCAGGTCC
This sequence comes from Cyanobacteria bacterium HKST-UBA02, assembly GCA_020431945.1. The sequence goes on from JAGQHH010000419.1 coordinate 4,934, forward strand.
GAGAAATCCTGACTCAGACAGCAAGAAAGGATCAAAAGACAGGGGGCACTCCTAATCGTGACTGGGGCTTCGGCAAAGTCAACCCTGTAGAAGCACTCGCGTCGACACCAGATAGATCGGCCATGAGATAGACCGGTCAAGGCTCTGAATAGATAAAACAATAGGAGATTCTCCAGTGACGAGAGACTATGCAAACGTCAAGTACTCGACTTGCGTCGGATTAGCCTTGCTTCTAAGCATTAACTTGCCATTCTTGTTCCCGAGCTCTCTATCATTAATGGCTAATGCGGACGTTCGCCAGGTAGACGTGCCGAGCGCCAAGCACGGGAAAAGGGTGAAGGTCTCATATGATATTCAGAGTCTTCACCGCGACGGTCAGAAGTCCCTTTCCAACGGAGGCGAAGTCGTCTGGGCATTTCTTAAGAGCCCCGCGCAGCGGCAATCCGGAATCAATTCTGGTCACCGAGACCAGTATGTGGCAGGTTTGAGCCACCTGTATGCCAATAACATCAATCAGCGCTTAGGCAATTGCTATTACATTCAGCGCCAGGAATTGTTTGAGAAGGGCTTTTATGGTCAGGTGCCAGTGAAAGCAGGTGAGAGCGCTCGACTCAATGGTTTTCGAGGCTTTGAGGTCGGGGACAATCCACTGATCGCCGCCACTATAGACGGTATAGCATTTCTTGAAGAGAGCCTATCAGGAAAGCCCAATATGATAGTCGGAAAGATCTGGTCGGAAGACGCTAGCTTTGAGAATGAGCGTGTCTTTTCAGCAGCTTCCGGAGCCGACATTGATCGAGCATGGGCAGACAACGGACAAATTCCCATGATCGTTGCTGTAAACGCAAACACCAGAATGTTCACAGGGGTTCCCACCAGTGAAATGCGCAAGCAGCTGCGAACCACCTCCGTTCCATTTGGTGGTCATGTTGTAGTGATAAGCCAACAAAGAAAAGGTCTGAAAGGAAAGACCTCCAGTAGCGAGTATCTCTTGCTCAATTCCTGGGGGGACGATCAAGATGGGAGCGCTCGAAATGGCTGGGTGAGCTCAGATGCACTTGCTTCTGCAATGAATTTCGTCGATGGAACTGGAACGAATGACGAGTCCCTGGAACCCAAGAGGCGCGGACTTCAATCGGGCACTCTTCCATATCCTGGCAAGAACATCTTCGCAAGAGGCGAAAACGGTCTCTTCTTCAAGCGCGACACCTCGATGCTCCAGTGCCGCCACGTTGGCCAGGCTGACGATGGCCGCATCAATCCCGATGCCGACTATGACAGCAGAAGAGGCATCGGTAACCCGGAGAAAGAAGCTAGTCATCTCATAGAGACTATTTCTAAGACAGATGAGGGCTTTTCGAAAAATGACATTGAGATAGCCAAAAAGGCTATCGAACAGATACTAGAGAATAAGACTAGAGACGGCGCCAAACGACCGTATGCACTTTCTGTTGAAGAGCAGGCGGGTGTCTTTCACCAGGCGAATAGACTCATGCAAAAGTCAAAGCGTGCTTACAAGCAGGGTCTAGACAGGGAAGACAGAAATCGCTCGCTTATCGCAATGCTCCATGACACTGCTAATCCTGAGCACATCAACCAGGGTGCGCACAATACCTGCAATGTCACTACGATAATAAAAATCGAGTCTATGTTCAGACCTGCCGCGCAAGCTAAAGCATTTGTCGACATGTACATCAACGCTAATGGCGATCAGACTGTCACAATGCCTATATAGACGCCCGGACATCTGATTGAGGAGCAATGGATGAGTCCAACAGACAGTACCAATCTTAATACCGATCGATCATTGAGCATATTGATTGCTGATGATACGGAGTATTTCAGGAACTGGCTTAGAGGCGAGCTCAAGCGGTTCATCTCAGCAGATAGTGAAATACGCGAGAGCGATGATCCGAAAGAATCTATTTCAAAGGCTATCTCACAAAAGCCGGACCTGGTCTTTATGGATATCGACTTCAAGACTGATCGGACCTTTAGCGGCATCCAGGCGGCTTCTGAAATTTGGAAGTCTCTTCCCGATGTCGCGGTCATAATCGTCTCTAGCTATGACGATCAGATTTACCTGAAACAATTGCTCGACGCTGCACCTGAAGGAGCTTCCTATGGATATCTGCTCAAAGACAACGTCGTCAGGGACCTCAAGCGAGCCGTGTCACTTGTCCTTAGCGGAGAAGGGTATATAGATCCGCAGCTCTCATTGCGTCTTACCAAAGCAGGAAGAAAAACTGGAGAACTGACTGACGGACAGTACGAAGTCCTCGTTTGTATCGCCCTGGGATTGAGCGACAAGACCATTGCCAAACTTCTCTATCTGAGAGAACAATCGGTACAAGCCCGGCTTCGCAGCTTGTACCGCTCTTTTGGCATACCGTCGAAGTCTTCGGACAGCTCTCCTGATGTGGGGCTCTTCAGCTCGAGATGCAGAGCTGTCTGGACCGCCATCAAAACTGGATTGCTAACTGAGGCTGAGCTTCTGAGAATGATTCCTCAAATTCAAGAGCAGGCGAATCGAGCCAACATGAAGATCAAAATTTAGGAGACAACTGCCATGAAGGTCTGTGCGCGTGGAAGTCGCTCAACTTGGTTCACTTTGATTGAGCGGTTAGAATTCATTGCTCTGGTAATAGTACTTTCGGCTCAGCTCCTGTACCAGACCGCGTCCGCTGCTGGCCCTGCATTCCAAGATATCGAGAAGAGAACTGAGCGCCTTGCCGATGACATCAAGAAGGTTCAGTCGGAAATTCAAAGAAGTGATCTAAGCGATCAAGAGAGACTCAATTTGCAAAAGCGCGTGAAGGAACTCTCAGAGGAGCTTAACCTGCTTATTGGCGGGAACATTTTAGCGGACTATGAGAAGAGTGAAGAAAAAATAGCCACAGAACTCTCAACTGGCAAAGAATGCATGAAAAGTGGCGACTGGCGTAAAGCATCAGATTGCTTCAGGAGCGGCATCGACCTTTGCGAGGAGTATGGTCAACTAAACGATTCATACTCCGAATTGCTTAACTTGAACGCAATAGCTCTTGAGAAACTCGGTGATCTCGAAGGAGCAGAGGTCTATTTTACAAGGTGCCCACCGTCTTATGATCGATTGAACCCATTTTTGGAAATCGAGACAACAGATGACGACCGAAAAGCGAGGATTAACGCACTTCTTCTCCTTGGAATGTTTTACATTAGGAATGGACAATTCCACAAAGCGGAAGATATCTACAGGCAATATGCAGAAGACGCCGCAAAGTTTGGTGGCAAGGTCAATCTTGCGATTTGGCAAAACAACTTTGCTACCGCCCTTCTTCGCCAGTCAAAGCTGGATGAATCTCTAGAAATATTCCGGTATGCATCGGAGCTTGCTACTGGTCTTGGGGACCGCGGAAAGCTTATCAATGTACGAATTCGTTGCCATTTGTCGGAACTATACAGCAAAAAAGGCAACATAGCTAATGCGAAAGCGGTAATCGAACCGCTGCTTGCCAGCAATGATCAGCAGACCAAGCAGAGTGCTGAAGTCGCATTACACGCACTAGACAAGCCCTCGCCATTACCGGTTGAGTCGACTCCGACCGAATTCGATCGAGGACTCGAGGATTGCAGGCGTGGTGAGTATGCTTCTGCAGCTGCAAACTTTGCCAATGCGTTAAGGGTTGCAGGAATCGATCAAAGGAAGCGAAACGAGATAAATGGATGGATGTCCTTTACTTGTAACATGCTCGGCAATTTTGCCGAGCGCGGACAAGTGCCAGAGGCACTGCAGCCAGATTCAGCCGCTGTCTATATCAGTTCTTGCGACGCTTCTGAGTTTTGCGATTATTCTTGCTTCCTGCCTAAGTTTTTCTCAGACGAAAAACAGGTAGAGTCCTTCCTTTCAGAGCGCAAGAAACTTTTGCCCGAGAATCATCCACTAGTGGGACAATCGTACCGCTATCTGGCGCACATTTGTTGGCACAAGGGGGAACAAGATAAGAGTAAGATGTACTTGAAGAAAGCCATCTCGATTTTTGAGAGGTCGCTGGGTGCTAATCACCTGATGGTTCTGGAAACGCTTGCGCAGCTAGCTTCGGTTTCCTTTGGCACAACTTCGAATCTGCAATTCTCTTGCAAGATCCGGATTGCCACCAGTCTTAATCTCGTATCAGCGCTCGACCGATTATCCAAAGCCAGGTCACTGCTTGTCCAGAGTCGAATGTGGGGTGGATGGGATGGTCAAAGTCCAGACGAGGCCATCAAGTATTGCAAAGAGTCTCTGGACGTCCTTGCGCAATCAGGAAACTTCAAAGTTTTTGAGGTCCTTGTCTACAATTCGCTTGCTCAACTTTATTACATGGTGGATTCACATGAAGCAGCAAGGTCAGTGTTGAGAAACTCTGTCTCAATATGGGAAGGTGCAGAGAATACGGATCCAGTAAATTGTGCCTATGCATATCAGAGGTTGGCTGAACTCTGTGCAAGTACCAAAGATATAGAAGAGACTCACCATGCATACGAGCAAGCCTTGAAATGGTACACGGCTTGCTGGGGAAAGGACAGCAAGTGCGTTGCAAGGTTGCACTACTCGATAGCTCTGTATAGTCCCGAGAAGGATCCTGAAAAATACAAGAAGGTAGAAGCGGCTGTTGAAATGGTCCGGAAAGCATGTGGAGACGATAGCCTAGAAGCTACAGAAGCGCTCAAGATACTTTCATATTACGAGGCGCAGAAGCGGCCAGCAGCTGCAGCTCAAATGCTGGAGAAGGTTCAAGAGTCAAAGCGTAAGGCTGCTAAAACAAGTGGTAAGGTAGATCCCTACGAAACTTCCAACACGATTCACGAGCAAGCAATGCTCAAGTTTCAAACAGGCGATTTAGTTGGAGCCGACAGGGCTTATCGCAAGTATCTCGAGGAGTTTAGAGCTTTTTCGCCAAACAACTGTCCTCAGCTATCGTTCTATGGCAGAAACGCCCTGGACCTTTTGTCTTCAGGTCATATTGAGGTAGCAGACTTCAAGCGTGTTGGACCGCCGGAGAAGGACCTTTTCGATTTCTGGGGAAACTGGGAGTTTCCTCTAGCTGAAGTTCTTGAGAAGAGGCTGGCTGAACGAGAGAAGAACTTTGGATCGGTAAGTCGACAGGTAGTTGAGACGAAACTGGAGCTGGCGATACTCATGCAGTTTGTCCAACCATTTCAGAAGAGTAAATTCATCACTGAGGCGAAAGATTCACTACGGTTACTTGAGTCAAAGAAAGATTCCTCGAAGGACGTGGGAGTTGATTATCTCCTGGGCGCTCTTGTCCTTGCAGGAGCCGGTGAATTAGCTGACGCCAGGGATTTTGCGAACAGAGCGCTAAGCTCGATCAATATCAAAGACCAGTCACCTGAGTCTCTTGCGCGGAACGTCGATCTAGCAAATAGGATCGCCACATTTTTTCTACGATGCAGACATCTAGGTAGCGCTCGGAGCGCTTGCGATCTAAGCATAGCCCAGTGCAAACTCTTGAAAGCCAGCGGGCAATTGTCCAATTCATACTCGCTAAGTAGCACGGTAGCAGCGTTGCAGGGAGATATTTCCAAGGCAGCCGAGCACGCGCTCCTTGCTCGACAGAACGCCTCTTCTGGAGAGATGCACCGCGCTCTTGAGGCTTCTCTCATGGCATCTGAGAGTGCCGGAATGATAAAGGAATCTGCCGACTTTGCAAAGGCTAATGTCGACCTATACAATAAAGAAAGGGAAGCGGGCAAAAGAATCAACATGCGTGATCTGATGTTTGCTCTGGGGAATCTCAGTCGACTTCTAGTTCGGCAAGGTAGATTTGATGAAGCCGAAAAGAACCTAAACGACATGGTGACTCTAGAGCCTTCACCTAATACCTCTGTAGAGGAGTCACTGCAGTGCTACTCCATAATGGACGAATGCAGAGCTGCCATCAGCCTGAGCAAAGGGCACTTGATGGAGGCCAGGGACAAATTTGTCGATGCTGTTGGCTGGCCAGATGACGCTTCGCGTACGCTTCAGCAAAAGCCCTTCGACCAGTGGATTCGAAACGTGAACATGATTGCGCTAGTGGACAAAAGGGACGGGCATCCCGAACTAGCAGCCGATACGGTATTGAAAGCGTCCTCTTTGATCGATTCTTTTGTCGCCCAGACATTTTCACAGGTATCTTTTTCCGAGCAATGCGCTTTCATTGGAGCCCTTCGAAGCGAGATTGACGGTTTATTGTCATTTGCGACAGATTCCAAAACGCTATCCTCCACCTATGGCTATCTTGTCACGTGGAAAGGGATGCTTGCTCGTGGTCTAAAGCGCCATGCTGAGGCTGAGCGAATCGCTGCAGCACAGAAACCCGCTCTTGTCGAACGAATTAGAGAAATTGAACACGAATTAGTCGGGATGCAGAGTAGTGATAAGACTGGTTCGGCCATTGATTGGTCGATGAGACACCACGACCTCTCTGCCGAACTCGAACGATGCCAAAGAGAGGTTGCAGGCTTCCAAACAAACGAAGTTGCGCCCCTCGAATCACCAGAGAAGATAACTCACGATATTCAGCTTGCTCTTGCTGCCGATCAAGGACTAATAGATACCTTCGTCTACTGTCCAGTCGGTACTGATACCACGCACTACGGCGCAATAGTCTTGAGAAGGCATTCTATTGCTTTCCATGATCTGGGTGAGTGCAAGTATTTAGATGATAGCATTCATGGGCTTTTGACTGCCATTCGAGCCAGAAGCCCAATGGACAAAGGACGAGGTTTGAGAGATGTACGCGTACTTTCGTCCTCTAAAGCTCGATCAGTAGACTGGTCGATGTTAAACGACCGATTGTCGGTACTAGTTCCCGAAGATGTGAAAAGCTTGTTTCTCTGTATGGACGGGGAACTAGCACTCGTACCTCCAGTCCTGATAATCAATGAGTCGATCAGAGTATCGGAAATAGATGATGCGAGACAGATAGCTAAAGACTCGAAACAGTCTGGACCAGCCGGTGGAAAAGTCCTACTTGTCGGAGATGTGGACTTCTCTGGCTACCTACCTCAGTTGCCCTTTTCAAAAGAAGAGGTTAACGTGGTCCGTGAATTCGCCACAAGAAAGAGCCTCGATGTCATTTCGCTATCCGGAAATCGTGCCACGAAGAGCGCTTTCCGCTCCGAAATGCCAAATTGTGTTGTTGCTCATGTTGCTACACACGGATTCTTTGAAAATCAGGCCACCGAAACCGCGACCCGATCCGCCGGGACTCTCGCCATGACACCCAGACAGCTCGCCGAAATCGCCAGGAACCCACTTCTGCAGTGTGGCCTAATATTCGCTGCCGATACGGCGCTTGGGGGATCACATCGTCTTACAGCAGAAGAGATAGCTACAGTTAATCTGTCTAATTGCGAACTTGTAACCCTGTCCGCCTGCGAAACTGGAAGAGGACGTCCATATTCCGGTCAGGGGGTAGTTGGATTGCGGACATGTTTAACCGCAGCTGGTGTAAAACATCTACTAATTTCGCTATGGTCCGTTGATGATGCGGCAACGTCGGCCTTAATGCAGGAGTTCTATGAGCAAATGTGGATACACGAGAAGCCTTTGGCCGAAGCTCTTACATTGGCACAAAAGAAGATCCGGACAAATGACAGATGGTCTCACCCTTTCTACTGGGCTGGCTGGATACTCGTGGGTGAGTAATCGACATTACATCACAGGGCTTTTTCGGGAACTGTACTTAGCAAAAAATTGAGACCGTCACTAGGCTGTAAAATGAACCATTTGCTAACTAAACGGAACGATAAGGAGAACTTCTGTGCCCTTTCCATATCGAGGCGCCGGGCTATTCCAGGCAATTGAGCCCTCGAGCAGCTCCGTGCAGCCTCTCATATTGGCTAGACCCTGTGAGCTCGAGCTTGAAGACTTTCCATCAAAACCCTTACCATCATCCTCTACGGTGAACACCAGACTGCCATCTTTGACCCGGGCAGTAATGGTGAGTTCTGATGCACCTGCATGCTGCAACGCATTTCGAATTGCATTTTGAAGAATCCTGTAGATCCTGTATTGATCACTCATTTTGACTTCATCTAGAGCACCGCTTGTTGAATCAACAAAATCTATTCTGACCTCATCTGTCGAGACGCTTCTAGAAAGGCTGTCGA
>JAGQHH010000420.1 GCA_020431945.1 Cyanobacteria bacterium HKST-UBA02
TTGATTCTCAGGATCTCTTTAGCCTGGATCTCGATATCCGTTGCCTGACCTTGAGCTCCGCCCAGGGGCTGGTGGATGAGAACGCGGGAATGGGGCAGGGCCATACGCTTGCCCTTGGTGCCGGCAGAGAGGAGGAAAGCGCCCATGCTGGCAGCCTGACCGAGACAGATCGTGCAGACATCGGAGCGGATATGCTTGATGGTGTCATAGATAGCCAGACCGGCAGTAACCGAGCCGCCGGGAGAATTAATGTAGAGACGAATATCTTTTTCGGGATCTTCGCCTTCGAGAAGCAGGAGCTGAGCCACGATTATATTGGCCACCATGTCATCGATGGCGGTACCCAGAAATACGATCCGCTCGCGAAGCAGTCTCGAGAAGATATCGAATGCCCGCTCGCCTCTGGATGTAGTCTCGATAACCGTGGGAGCGTAGTGTCCCATGGGGCTTGCCAGGGGGCTGATACTGTAGAGATCGAGGGCTGACATCAAACGATCGCGTTCCATTTTGGTGTTCCTTTATTGCTTGTAATTCGCCGAACGACTTAATTTTAGCTGGATTTTCCTACTTTTTGGATTTTTCTGCTTTTTCTTCGGGCTTGGCTGCCTTCTTGGTTTTCTTCTTGGGAGCCTCCTGGTGCTCGTGCTCATGATCATGGTCGCAGCCTTCGCCGTGCTCGTGATCGTGCTCGCCGGAATCTTCGACATAGTTGATCTGAGCGCCTTTGACCAGATAGTCCACGACCTTGCTGGTGAGGACCTCTTCCGATACCTGTCTCATGAACATCTCATCGTCGAAGAGCTCTTTGAGCCGGTCTTCAGGGACCTGATTGCGAGCGGCATAGTCGAAGACATAAGGAGAGACTTCTTCGATGGTGACATTCATGCTCTCGGCTTTCACCACGGCGCCCAGAACCAGGGAATGAAGCACTCTCTGATTGGCTTCTTTCTTCTTGAGGTCATCGAGCTGCTTGAACTCTTCCATTGACTGGTACTCGTCCCAGGACTGTCCGTTGGCTTCGACGATCTCGCGGATCTGGTGCATGAGGAGCTCATGCTCGCGCTCGATCATGGTCTCAGGAATATCGAGCTCGGCTTGCTCGACCACTGCTTCGACGACCTTGCGCTGGCAGCGGGCCTCGTTTTCCATGGTTATCTCTTCAGCCATGCGCTCTTCGATGGCTTTCTTGAGATCGTCTAGAGTCTCGTGATCCAGCTCTTTGGCGAACTCATCATTGATCTCGGGCACCACTTTCTGGCGCAGCTCTTTGATCTCCACCTTGAACTTGGCAGGCTTGCCGGCCAGGCTCGGGTTGCGGTATTCGTCAGGGAAAGTCACCGAGACTTCGATTTCCTCTTTGGGCTTTTTGCCCACGAGCTGCTCGCAGAAGCCCGGAACGAAAGCGCCTTCTTTCACTTCCAGGGTGAGACCTTCGGCTTTGCCGCCTTCCACCAGTTTGTCATCTACATAACATTCGAAATCGAGCAGAACATGATCGCCCATGACCACGTCCCGGTCGTCGATGGCTTGCATAGAAGCGCGCTGGGCGGCGATATTGGTGAGAGCGTTATCGAGAGCGCCTTCCGGAAGCACGGCTTCGGGAACGTCGACCTTGAGATTCTTGTAGTCGCCGAGCTTCACCTCGGGACGCACTTCGAATTTGGCAGCGAGCTTGAGGGGCTCGCCCAGCTCGAATTTGCACTCGACAATCTCGGGACGGGTGATGATATCCAGGTTCTCATCGGTGATCACCTGATGGAGCAGCTCCGGAAGCAGTCTTTCCAGGGCTTCTTGCTTGATGGCATCACGACCGAAACGCTTCTCGATGATATTTCTGGGAGCCTTGCCTTTGCGAAAACCAGGGATCTCCACTTGATTGCTCAATTCGCGGCAGGTCACCTCATAAGCTCTGCTAGCCCGCTCGGCTTCGAGCTCCAGACCCACACGCACAACATTCTTGCCTTCCCGGTCAACGACAACCTTCATCGTATCTATTACCGCCATATTATTGAGATCACTCTGAGTACAAACCAGCAAGCTCTGCCCGGCTCTTGCCCGAGGCAAGCAAGCGAGCAAACTCAGCGAACAACAGCGCTGAAGCTTGCATAAAGCGGGATTTTAGCACGCAGGAGAGGGCGAGAGAGCCGCCAGACGCCCTCCGGCACAAATGTTTTAACGAATCAGAATGGAGCTTCAGCCGGGGTGATTGCTACAACCACCAGGCCGAACAGGAGCGCTAAATTAATGGTAATGAAGATGCCGAAGAATGTGGATCCCAGCATCAGTTGCCAAGCCAGCAGCGCCTGTCTGGGCGAGAATGTGGTGAGAATCCCGAAACGATGCCCGAGATAAGCGAAAATGGTCACGCCGATAAGCACGTCGCAGGTGAGCAGAAGCGGCACGCGATGCGGGGCCAGGGGCTCCACCAGCATCGCCACTACCGTGAGCAGGGCGATGATAAGAAGGGTGAGACTGGTAGCCCGGTCTGAATCTCTGACTTTGACAGCCTCGTCCTGGGAGATATTGCGTACATAGTCCAGGGACTCGAGACAGGCCGTAAGAACTTTCCTGCGCTTGAGAATGCCTTCCGCGGCAGCGTCTTTCGCGGCAGATTCTTTTTCAGCAGCCTCTTTGCCGGTATCATCCGCCTTCTCCGGTGCGACATCGCTATTTTCACTGCCGGACTCGACAATTTCTTGCTTCTCTTGGCTCTCGTCGCTCATCCTGTGCCTCCAGAGGAGAAGGTCTACTACTTATTAAATGCTTTACCCGATAAGACGGCTTTCCCTCCATCCGGACGCCTAGTTATCCGACGCCCGAATTCTCAGTGTATAAGCAAAAAAACGACCCGCAGGTCGTCTTTAGAAAAAATGGAGCGGGAGACGAGATTCG
>JAGQHH010000421.1 GCA_020431945.1 Cyanobacteria bacterium HKST-UBA02
CAAGTTGTCGGACCGGGATATGGAAGCGGTACTCAGTACCGGCTCACGCTGGGCTCTCAAACAGGGCATGGCGAGACCAGAGGATCTCGACTGCACCGAGGACAACGGCATGCTCCCCGGCGCCAGACCCGAATCTGTCAGCGAGCGAGCCCGGCGGCGCGGGGCCGGCCAGCTTGGCACCCTGGGCTCCGGCAATCATTTTCTGGAAGTCGATGTGGTGGATCAGATCTTCGACCGGGACCTGGCGGAGAAATTCGGGCTCTTCGACAATCAGATCTGTTTCATGGTCCATTGCGGCTCGCGCGGTCTGGGGCATCAGGTCTGCACCGATTTCGTGGCTGATATGAAATCGGTGATGAAACGTCATTCCATCAATCTTCCGGATCGCGAGCTGGCTTGCTGCCCGATCGAGTCGCCGGAAGGAAAGAGTTATCTGGGTGCCATGGCTGCTGCTGCCAATTTCGCTTTCGCCAATCGGCAGTGCATCAGTCACTGGATAAGACAGGTGATGAGCAAGATGTTCGGAAAAAACACCGAGATCAAGCTCGTCTATGATGTCGCTCACAATATGGCTAAGTTCGAGAGCCATATTTTGGACGGCAATGAGGAGCGTCTTCTTGTTCACCGCAAAGGCGCCACCAGGGCATTTCCTGCCGGACGTCCGGAGCTGCCGAAAAAATTCCGCGATACCGGCCATCCGGTGATTATCCCCGGCGACATGGGTCGCGCTTCTTATGTCCTGGTCGGCACTGAAAAAGCGCTGGAGGAAACTTTCGGCAGTGTCTGCCATGGTGCCGGCAGGCTTATGAGTCGCACCCAGGCGCGTCAGGGACGAAACAGCAAAGATGTGATCGAGAAGCTCAAAGCCCGCGGGGTCATCGCCCGGGCCTCAAGCAGGGAAGGGCTTACGGAGGAAGTGCCCGAAGCCTATAAATCAATCGACGATGTCATCGCCGCCGTCACCGATGCCGGGCTCGCTCGACCGGTGGCAAGATTGAGACCGGTGGGCGTGGTAAAAGGTTGAAAGAGTTAGAGAGGAGACCGGGATGACCAAATCGCAGGTAAGCAGCAGCAACAGGCTCTGGTATCGTGATGCAATCATCTATCAAGTTCATCCAAAGAGCTTTTTCGATGCCAACGATGACGGCTACGGCGACTTCGCCGGGCTCATCGAGAAGCTTCCTTATATACGCAATCTCGGCGTCGATTGCATCTGGATACTGCCGTTTTTTCCGTCGCCTTTGCGAGACGACGGTTTCGACGTGGCCGATTACACCTCGGTCAATCCGACCTACGGGCATCTGAACGATGCCGTGCGTTTCATCGAGGAGGCCCACAAGCACGGTCTCAAAGTGATCACCGAGTTTGTGGTCAATCACACCTCCGATCAGCACCCCTGGTTCCAGGCGGCGCGCGAGGCTCCGAAAGGAAGCCCCGAGCGGGACTTCTATGTCTGGAGCGACAGCAATGAAAAATTCCCCGATACAAGAATCATCTTCACCGACACCGAGACGTCGAACTGGTCCTGGGATCCGGTAGCCGAGCAGTATTACTGGCATCGCTTCTTCTCGCATCAACCGGATCTCAATTTCGACAATCCGGCGGTGCGGGAGGCTGTGCTCAAAGTCATGCGCTTCTGGCTCGATCGCGGCGT
>JAGQHH010000422.1 GCA_020431945.1 Cyanobacteria bacterium HKST-UBA02
GAACCGGAACCAGAACCGGAACCGGAGCCCCTTAGAGTAGAGATGCTGGAATCGGCTCTTTCGACCCCGGGGGAGAAGTCCGGCAATGGCCATCAAGATCCCGACGGACTCCGGAACCTGGAGCCGTATTCCGCCGATACCGCGCCAACCAGCCCTGTGAAAAAGGGGCCGGATCCACTGGCTGCCGGGCTGGGCACGGACTTCTATAATTTCGAGCTGCCCAGCTTCGAAACAGATTTTAAATTTGATTTTGGCAATTCTCTCGAATTAGGCAAGACCCAGTCCGGAGCACCGGCGGGTCAGGATCACTGTCAGCGCTGCGGAGCCAGCGTCCAGACCGACTTTGCCTTCTGTCTGAGCTGCGGTTTGAGTTTCGATTCGGTGGCCAACGATTGAACTTCTGGCGGGTCTGTTTCGTTTATTCCTAAGGTTGAGGATAAACGAGGAAAGCTTATGTTCGCACGTGTCAGGTCAGCCGGGGTAATCGGTGTCGACGCTTACCCCATCGATGTCGAAGTGGATTGTCTCGGGGGCATCGGACAGATGCATATAGTCGGTCTTCCCGACGCCGCGGTCAAAGAGTCCCAGGAAAGAGTGCGGTCGGCAATCCGATCCTGTTCCTTTATTCTGCCGCCGGCTAAGAAGTGGGTGGTCAATCTTGCTCCTGCCGACACACGCAAAGAAGGCCCTGCTTTCGATTTGCCCATAGCCGCAGGGATTCTCGCGTCCACCGGATTGATTTCCCAGGAGCATCTGCTGAGCCACTGGCTGGTGGGAGAGCTCGGTCTCGATGGGACCGTGCGCCCCGTATATGGTGTCCTGCCGATTGCCATCAAATGTCGCGAACTCGGGGCATCAGGCATCATCGTTCCTGTGGAGAATGCTGCCGAGGCCTGCCTGGTCGAGGGTCTCAAGGTCTATCCCGTCAGTCACCTCAAGCAGGCCACTCTGATTCTGGACAATCCCAGAAATGGCAACGAGAAATTCTCCGATCCAAGACAGGTCTTTGCCGAAAGTGTGCCCCACCGGGCAAGCCTTCTCGATTTCAAAGACGTGAAGGGCCAGAGAAACCCCAAACGTGCCCTGCAGATCGCTGCTGCCGGAAGACACAATATCCTCCTGGTCGGGCCGCCGGGCTCAGGCAAGTCCATGCTCGCCGAGCGTCTTCCCGGGATCATGCCTCCTCTCGAGTTTCAAGAGGCTCTCGAGCTGACCAAGCTCTACAGTGTCGCCGGGCTGGTAGACAGGTCCGCCGGCCTGGTGCTCGAGCGTCCATTTCGAGCGCCTCATCATTCTGCGTCTGCCATCGGTCTGATCGGAGGAGGCCGGGTCCCCAGACCCGGAGAAATCTCCCTCAGCCTCTATGGGATTCTTTTTCTGGACGAGCTCACCGAGTTCCCCCGATCGCATCTCGATCACTTGCGGCAGCCTCTCGAGTCGTCCCGGGTGACTATCTCGCGAGCGACTCAAACACTTACATTCCCGGCCTCTTTCCTTTTCGTGGGCGCCTGCAATCCCTGCCCCTGCGGATACAGTGGGGATAATCGGCTGTCCTGCATCTGTTCCAACGGTCAGGCCCGGCGCTACTGGTCGAAGATCTCCGGTCCGATTCTGGATCGTATTGATATTCATATAATCGTGCCCCGGCTGGAAGAAGACGAGCTCTTCGATGCCACCGAAGCCGAATCTTCCGAAGCCCTGCGCTTCCGGGTGATGAGGGCCTGGGAGATGCAAAAGACTCGCAATATAAGAAAAACCGGCGACGGTCCGGGTTATTGCTATAACAACCATCTTTCCCGGCAGCAGATTCGAAGATTCTGTGCCCTGGACTCCCGGTCTCGAGAGATCCTGTCCCGGGCCGCCAACCAGCTTTGCTTTTCTGCTCGCGCCTTCGATCGGGTCTTGCGCCTGGCCCGTACCATAGCCGATCTGGACGGCAGCGAGGCGATCCTGCCGAATCATATGGCCGAGTCCGTGCACTTGCGCTCCAAGATGCCGGTCGGCGGGCAATATGGGTATATCTAGGTTGGGCTTGCCGGGCGATTCAGATGCTGCATGAAAAACACGACGATCCGATGGTTGTGCTCATCAAGGGAGCCAATATTACCGATCCCTCGGTGGTGGATCAGGCTCTCATCGACGCCGAGCATCTCGGACTGACGGTCGACCGGGCACTGGTTCTATCCGGTCATGTTCCGGATAGCTCTCTCGAGCTGGTCAGGGAAGCGCACAAGCATGTTGTCTCCCGGGAGATGCCTCTGAGCATGGCTCTCAAGGCCATGCGTCTGGCCGGTCAGGAGCGTCTATCTTTCAAGGATGCTCTCGACAGGCTCAAAGGAATCCACCAGGCCACAGCCAGTGTCAGCTCCCTGGCCAACGACCTCACCAGTATGATGCTCCAGGCCGGCTATATAACCGGCGAGCAGCTGGGCGATGCCGTGCTCAGCAGCAATGAGACCAATCTCCTCATCGGCCAGATTCTGCTTCTCAAACGTTTTGTCACGGTCCGCAGTCTCACTTCCTGCCTGAACGCCTGTTTGCTCAAAAGAGACATGGTTCTCGAAGACGGTGACCTGATCGAAGGCTTGAAGAGAGCTCGCGACCACGATTGCTCCCTGGAGCAGGCTCTTTTCGAGCTGGGTACCTACCGGCAACCGGTCAATTACAGTCTCAGGCTCGGCGACCTGCTGGTCATGGCCGGAATGATCAATGATTCGGACCTGCTCGAGTGTACCGAGCTCGAGATCACCAAGAAGAAGACCTTCGCCCAGGTGGTCAAAGAACAGGGACTGGTCACCCCCGGGCATATGGACACAGTGATTCAGGTGCAGAGCATGGTCAGCGCGGAGACCATCAAGCCTTACATGGCCGCCAGTGTTTTAAGGCGAGTGGTGAAGATCGGCGTGCCTCTCTATCAAGCCCTGGCAGAGGTGAAGAACCTGGAGAACACCGGGGTCGATGGGGCTCTTCGTATAGGCGATCTCCTGGGTGAGGCCGGGCTCTGCGATCAGGATGCGGTGGAAAGAGTCCTGGCCAGCCAGGCGCGCAGCAATATCAAGACAGGCCGGGCCCTGCTCCAGGCCGGAATGCTCAGCGAGGAGGACCTTTTCAAGGCTCTCCGTCTTCAGTCGCTCTGGCGTTACGGCTATCTCAGCCGCCTGGCTACCGTCAAGATTCTCAGAGAATGCTCGGCCCACCGCGAAGACCTCGAGCGGACTTTCGTGAGGATGGGGGTTTATCTGCCCACCAGCATGCAATGGTCCTGGGTATGAGGCTGGCGCTCAAACGGAAGCTTCGGACAGTTTTTCGGTGCTGGTGAAAAATCTGGCGTGGAGCTGTCGGACGGCCTTATCGGCGTCGTCTCCGGCGACCAGGCAGCTCAGATTGATGTCCGAGGCGCCGCCGGAGATCATCAGGATGTTGATGTCTTTGAGAGTGTCGAAGACAGTGCCGGCGATCCCGGTTTTCTCGCGAAACTGTCTGCCCACCACCGAAACTATCGCGACTTTGTGCATCACCGACACCTCGGCAAGCTCCGAAAGAGCTTCCACTATAGACTCGAGATTTTCGGTATTGTCGATGGTCAGGGAGACCGAAACCTCGGAGGTCGATATGAGATCGATGGGTGTCTTGAATCGATCGAACACCGAGAATACCCGGGCGAGATAGCCGTGGGTCATGAGCATCTTCAAAGACGTTATGAAGAGCGCGGTGATTCCTTTCTTCGACGCGATCGCACAAATGGGTGCGTCGCTGGTGGCGTCGGCGGTGATTACCGTACCTTCTCCTTCAGGCTTGAGGGAGTTGAGAATGCGGACCGGAATCGAGCTTTCGATAGCCGGCTTGATGCTCAGGGGGTGGAGCACCTTGGCTCCGAAATAAGCGAGCTCCGAGGCTTCGTGGAAGGAGACGCGCTCGATGATCCGCGCTTCCGGCACGACCCTGGGATCGGCAGTGAGCATGCCGTCCACATCGGTCCAGATTTGAATTTCTCTGGCATCGCATGCGACACCAATTATGGAGGCACTGTAATCCGAGCCTCCCCGGCCCAGAGTGGTAGTGATACCATCCGAGGTCGCCCCGATGAAGCCCTGGGTGACTACGACTCTGCCGGCAGCGACCTCGGGAAGTACGGCACCGCTTGTTTTAGAGCGGGTTGTCTCCATCAGGGGCGAGGCGTTGCCGAAGGACCCGTCGGTAATCAGAAAGCTGCGAGCATCCAGCCATGACGACTTGATACCCCGGTCGATGAGATACCGGGCCATGATCCGGGTGGAAAGGAGCTCGCCGAAACTCGAGATCATGTCCAGGGATCGGCGGGTGAGTTCGCCAAGGTAGCTTACCCCCCGGTAGAGAATCTCCAGGTCGGCGAGCTGATCGTTGATGGTCTTATAGAGGTCTTTGCGAACATCATCGTCTTCGAAGAGCTCGTTCACCGTCTCGATATGCCGCTGCTTGATCCCTTCCAGGCAGGCGAGAGCCGCTTCGAGATTACGCTCACGGGCGCGCTCGGCGCCTTCGATGAGCTGGTTTGTGATACCAGACATGGCGGAGAGTACCACGACCGGTGCCGGGCTGGCTTTTCTTGTCTTCTCGATGATGTCTGCGCAGGCCACAAAACGGGCGGCACTGCCAACGGACGTTCCACCGAATTTCATTACCAGCATAAGGGCTCCTGACAGACGAAACTGTCATTATGCGTCAGTCCGGCAGAGTTCGACAAGTCTTCGTTACAAAACCGCTTACTTGCGCCAGATGTCGGCACCAAGGAAGCGGAATTTCTCTTCGAGATTCTCGTATCCCCGGTCGAGATGCTTGAGCTCGGTGACTTCGGTGACGCCCTCGGCGCCGAGACCGGCGATGATCAGGGCGGCGGCGGCACGAAGATCGCTGGATTTCACTTCGGCTCCCATGAGCTTGTCGACACCTTTGATGATGGCGGCATTGCTGGTGACATTGATATCGGCTCCCATGCGCCGCAGCTCGGCAGCATGCTGGAAGCGATTCTCGAAAATCGTCTCGGTGATGATCGAAGTCCCTTTGGCCAGGCAGAGCACCGGCATGATCGGTGCTTGCAGGTCGGTGGGGAATGCCGGATAAGGAAGGGTGGTGATATCGGTAGCCTTGAGCTTGTCGCGGCGCGACTTGATCCGGATCATATCCGGAGCATACATCGAGACTTCCGCTCCGATGTCGGAGAGCTTGCTGATCACCGAGTAGAGGTGATGCGCATTGACGCTTTCCATGAGGATCTCGCCGCCGGTGGTCATGCAAGCAAGCATGAAAGTTCCGGCTTCCAGGCGATCGGGAATCGTGTCCACCACGGCGCCGTGCATGCTCTCGATGGGAACGCCTTCGATGGTGATCTGGTAGGTGCCTGCTCCCTCGATGCGTCCGCCCATGGCATTGATGCAATCAGCGAGGTTGACGATCTCGGGATCTTGCGCGGCATTCTCGATGATGGTCGTGCCCTCGGCTGCGACGGCGGCGAGCATGATGTTTTCGGTAGCGCCGTTGCTGGGGCGATCGAGATAGATGCGATTGCCGACAAGCTTCTTGGCGGAGGTGGTGACATAACCATGGTCGATCTTGACGTCGGCTCCGAGCATCTTGAGACCGCGCTCGTGCAGGTCGATCTTGCGCTCGCCGATGGCACAGCCGCCGGGAAGCGATACTTTCGCTTCTCTGAATCTGGCCAGGAGCGGACCGAGCACCACGAAGGAAGCGCGCAGCTGGCTGACCAGCTCGTAGGGAGCTTCCCATTCGGTGAGATTGGTTGCGTCGATGGACAGCTCAGAACCGGAGATGGTGACTTTCGCTCCGAGATGGCGAAGCACGTTGGCCATCATATGGACGTCGGAGAGGTTGGGAACATTGCGGAGAATGGTCGTGTCTTTAGCCAGCAGGGCGGCTGCCATCATCTTGAGGACGGCATTCTTGGCGCCACCGATGCGAACCTGCCCGTTGAGCGGTTTGCCACCCCGGATGATTATCCGCTTCTCGTCTTCCATGGGCTGAGAAACGTTGGGGGGATCGATTTTTTCTGTTTTCGATTTCATTGAATATGCTCATGGTAAGGAGTTCGCCACACTAGATAATTTACCCTTTTCAAGTAAACCTGGTGTTAAGCAGATAATAACGTCTGCTAAAACCGGCAGGGCGCTAGAGCCCGAACCCCTGAGGTCTGCACGATTCCAGGGCTGCCGGCCTTTAGTCGAAGGCAGATGTTAAACTGTGGTAAAAGTTGCACCGAAAAGGCTGTCAAGCGTCTCGTATATATGCCGTCTATGCCGCGATATTCGCTCTCTATAGCTGTTTGGACTCTGGTACTGGCAACGGTGGTTGCAACCACCAGTGGTTGTGTGATGTCCGAGGAGGTAAAGCGGATCAACCAGGTCCAGGCTGAGAAGAAGCGGCGGGCCGAGGAGCGCACCACCAACCTGTCCGGTGAGCAGATCTTCAAGCGCAGCTGCAATACCTGCCATCCGGGCGCCCAGGCGGGCATGGGTCCAGCCCTGGACAAGCTCAAAGAGCACTTCCCGACAGACAAGGCCCTGAAGGCATTTCTTCGTCAGGGAGCCGGTGTCATGCCTGCCAACCCGGTGGAAGTGATCAGCGACAAAGAGATGGAAAATCTCATCGACTATCTCAGAGAGCTTCAGGAGTCGCCTGAATAGAGGCGATCTAAGGCGTCAGAAGATAGAAGAACCAGACCACCAGGATGAAAAGGATCAGTCCCATCAGTACCCGGCTGACCAGAGCCGGGCTTTTCATCAGGATAGGAGCGATAGGGCAATACTTGAGGAAAGACTTGACCACCTGCTCGCGCTCAGCCAGGTATATCGTCAGGATAACCAGCGGCCATACCCTGGAGCTATTCGGCTTGGGGTGATAGAGAATGAGGATGAGCTCCGGCGATACGAAGGCTTTGGTGACCTGCCCCCAGTTTACGGTCTTGCGTTGCACCCAGTAGGGACCTCGATATTTGATGCCTTTGTTGCTGAGCTGCAAACTCGATGGAGCGGTGTATGGACGCAGGGCGATCAGGATGGCGATAAGCGCAATGACGACGAAAAAGCCTTCGACATTGATCAGGAGTTTCCAGTTGCCGAGCTTGAGAAGCGGCTGCCAGCAGTATTTGGCCAGGCCTAGATAGGCCGAGGCCAGAAGCAGGCAAAAGATCAGTTCGCTCGGGTCTTTGGCCTCGACGAAATTATCCTGGGCCTCGTTGTCCTGCTCCTGCTCGCTTTGGTTTTTCATTTATCGCCGGGTGTTCTCTTTATAGGTAGAGTATCCCAGAAGGATGACGCTTTCAACAGGACTCAGCCGAACAGCTCTTCCTGGGCCTGTCTGGCCCGCTGGCGCACTGATTCGTCATCCCGGGGCTCCACGGCGTCCGGGGCCACGGCCCGGTAGAAGTCGGCGTCGAAAGGCCTGGTTCTGACCACCACCGGCATAGGCACGGCATAGCCCAGGATCAGGGCCTGTTGCTTGGGATCGAGCTGGGAGAGCACGGTACGCAGGGTCTGACTGCCGGACACGCCGGTGAATACTGCATCAATATCTTTGTCGTCGTTGAGCAGGGCTGTGACCCTGGTGCCTATCTGGCTTATCACTTCCGGATCGATCCCGGAAGGACGCTGATCGACGATCAGGAGAGTGACGAAATACTTGCGCATCTCCCGGGCGATGATACCGAATATGGTTTGGCGTGCCACCTGGGGAGAGAGGAATTTGTGAGCTTCCTCGATGACGATCATCAACTTCCTGGGGGCGGCGACATTCTCCGGATCGGCTATGTGAGCCTCGGAGCGGGCGACGTACCGGGCGTGTATCCGTCTGGTTATGATATTGGTGGCAAGCA
>JAGQHH010000423.1 GCA_020431945.1 Cyanobacteria bacterium HKST-UBA02
GGTTGGCGAAGCTCATGTCCATGACGCTTGCAGGGTGGCCTTCGGCGCAGCTCAGGTTGACCAGGCGGCCTTCCGCCAGGACCGATATACGGTTGCCATTGCTGAGGGTGAACTCTTCCATATACTGGCGCACTTCTTTCTTGCTCTTGGCCATTTTGCCCAGGGCTTCGAGATTGAGCTCGAGATCGAAGTGACCGGAGTTGCAGACGATGGCACCATCTTTCATCTTCTCGAAGTGAGCTTTGTCGATGACATGGCGGTTACCGGTAACGGTGACGAAGATGTCTCCCAGGGGCGCTGCCTGGTCGATGGGCATGACGCGGAAACCGTCCATGACTGCTTCCACAGCCTTGATCGGGTTCACCTCGGTGATGATCACGTTGGCACCCATGCCGCGGGCGCGCATGGCAGTACCCTTACCACACCAGCCGTAGCCGACGACCACGAGCACACGTCCTGCAAGCAGGCGGTTGGTGGCGCGGATGATACCATCAAGTGTGGACTGTCCGGTGCCGTAGCGGTTGTCGAAAAGGTGCTTGGTCTGCGCATCGTTGACGGCTACTGCCGGGAATTTGAGCTGGCCGTCCTTGGCCATGGCGATCAGTCTGGTGATACCGGTAGTGGTTTCTTCAGTGGAGCCGATCACGTCTTTGACTTGATCCTTTCTTTCACTGACCAGAGTGACTACAAGATCCGAGCCGTCGTCGATAATCAGTTGCGGCTTGTGATCCAGAGCGATTTGAATATGTTTGTGATATGTAGGAATGTCCTCGCCTTTGATGGCATAGGTCTTGATTCCGTATTCCTCTACCAGCGCTGCCGCAACGTCGTCCTGGGTGGAGAGAGGATTGGAGGCGATGAGCACGCAGTCGGCCCCGCCGGCTGCCAGGGTTCTGGCCAGGTTAGCGGTCTCGGTGGTGACATGAGCGCAGGCGGAAATGCGAATACCCTTGAGAGGTTTTTCCTTCTCGAAGCGCTCCCGGATGAGACGGAGCACCGGCATATCGCGATCGGCCCATTCGATGCGTTGTTTGCCCTGGGGCGCAAGTTTGGGGTCTTTGATCTCGCAGGCAGACATTGTTTCTTTACTCACTTCAGGAACCTCATGATCGAGCCCGCCCGGAGCCGGCTCTTTACCTATATCTGATTCGTCAGAAATGGTAGCACTTTAGCTCGCGGAGCCGGTCAATGCACATCTTTTATGTTGCATTTGGGGAAAGCTTGAGTTACAGTTAGATGTCAAGCGCAAGTCTTAAGTTTTTTGTTTCTTCCAGTATGGAACTGGTGTTCCGATAATCAATTTGTTTCCAAGGGAATGATATTGAGGTGCCCTTGTCTGGTTTTCTCATTTAATATTGTGATATGGAGCCCCCTTTAGTAATGATCTCGAACTCGAATCAGAAAGCTCTCGCAAGAGGGAAGCGCGCCCGGGCCAGCCTGGGGCTTCTGATTGTGCTCGGTCTTATTTTTCAGAGCGGTCTTCAAGCAAGAGCCTCGGTGCTGGAGGGCAGGATCGAATCGTCCAGGGAAGGACAGACCGATGGCGGTTTTCCTGAGGGAGCCACACCCATCACAGAAGTTATCGGTGCACCTTCATCGGCTAGGGAAGCTACTGCTCCCCGGGTTGCCAGAGCCCTGCCCAGTGTAGGCAGCGGACCGGTGACCCCGCCTGATTCGTTTCCTGCCGGCTTCGTCGGAACCTGGCAATGTGTCACCAGGGTCACCAGCTCGGCAGTGGAGACTGTCAGTTCGGGAACGACTCTGGCCAGCGAGGTTCGTTTTGTCGCGGATCCAAGAGGCAAGGTCAAGGCGGTCTGGGTGCAGCCCGGTTGGACCGAGGCTCAGGCTGCGGCGGTTGCCTGGAATGACAGCGAAGCCAGGGTGGATCGCACCTGCTACTACTACGGTGAAGGCATGAATGGATCCTGGGCGTCGCGGTCACGCGATCACTTCGTCCGCAAGTCTCCCGACACCATCGAATGCGACAGCTATGTCGATCAGTATCTCGACGGACGGTATCTTGGACGATACCGGACTACCTCGGTGCTGACCAAAATGAGCACAGTCGATACTATAGCCACATCCGAGAAAGCGCCCTGAGCTGACGCGTTCTCGCCGGTTACTTGGCGCTTGCGACTGCTTGTTTCGATCCTCTGGAGCGATTCTGAACGAATGAATCGGCGCCCTTGTAGACGGCCGAGCTGCCGAGGTCCCGCTCGATGCGAAGGAGCTGGTTGTACTTGGCGGTTCGCTCGGAACGGCAGGGGGCTCCGGTCTTGATCTGGCCTGTGGACATGGCCACGGCGAGATCGGCAATGGTGGCGTCCTCGGTTTCACCGCTTCGGTGGGAAAGGACACTCGTATAACCGCTTTCGGTAGCCATGGATATAGCTGCGATAGTCTCGGTCAGGGTTCCTATCTGGTTTGGCTTGATCAGGATCGAGTTACCCACACCGAGTTCGATACCACGCTTCAGGCGCGTGGTATTGGTGACGAATAGATCATCTCCGACGAGCTGCACCCGATCGCCGATGGCTACTGTGAGCTCTTTCCATCCGTCCCAGTCCTCCTCAGCCAGCCCGTCTTCAATGCTGACAATCGGATAATTGGCGGTCAACTTCTCATAATACTTGACCATTTCCGAGCTGGTCAGAGATTTGTTTTCGGTTGCCAGGTGATATTTACCCTTTTCGTAGAACTCGGTCGAGGCCGGATCGAGGG
>JAGQHH010000424.1 GCA_020431945.1 Cyanobacteria bacterium HKST-UBA02
GGTCCCAATGGCGCCGGCAAGTCCACTTTCATGAAGATACTCACCGGCGAGCTCGAGCCGTCCAATCGGGGCACCGTCTCGAGACCCAGCCAGGTGGGCGTTCTCAGGCAGGACACTTTCGCTTTCGACAATGAGCGGATCATCGATACCGTGGTCATGGGCAAAGAGCTCCTCTGGAAGACCTTCAAAGAGCGGGACGAGCTATGCGAGCTCCCCGAGCTTACCCCGGAGCAGATGAACAGACTCGGTGATCTCGAATCGATCATCGCGGACTTCGACGGCTATACGGCCGAATTCGAGGCAGCCGGTATCCTGCGTGGCATCGGTATTCCCGATGAGCAGCACGAGAATCTCATGAGCACCCTGCCCACCGACTTCAAATTCCGGGTGCTTCTCGCTCAGGCTCTTTTCGGCGGTCCCCAGGGACTGCTTCTCGACGAGCCCACCAACCACCTGGATCTCGAGTCGATTCACTGGCTCGAGACCTTTCTCGTGCAATACGAAGGGACACTGATAGTGGTATCGCACGATCGGCATTTCCTCAATGCTGTCTGCACCCATATTGCCGATATCGACTACGATACCATCATCATTTATCCCGGCAACTATGACGACATGGTCGAGCACAAGCTGCAAGCCAGACAGACCATCGAAAACGAGAATCGCGACAAAGCCAAGAAAGTTGCGCAATTGCAGGAATTCGTCGCCCGGTTTGCGGCAGGTCAGCGAAGCAGTCAGGTTCAGTCGCGGAAAAAAGAAATCGCCAGACTGGCGCCTCAGGAGCTGAAGAAATCAAACATTCAGCGCCCTTATATTCGCTTCGAGCAAGCCATCAAGCTGGGCAAAGAGATTCTCCAGGTCAGGGATCTGGCCAAAGGCTTCGAGGATAAATCCCTCTTCGAGAATTTCCGTCTCGATATCAACCGGGGGGATAAAGTCGCCATAATCGGCTCCAATGGCGCCGGAAAAACCACCCTTCTCCGCTGCCTCATCGGCGAGCTTCAAACAGATGCCGGCTCGATCAAATGGGGTGAAGGCGCTTCCTGGGCTTATTTCCCCCAGGACACCCATAGTTGTGTCGAAGACGGCAAGACGGTACTGGACTGGCTCATGCAGTTTCGAGAGGAAGAAGAGGACCAGGTCGTTCGCGGATTGCTCGGTCGTATGCTCTTCTCCGGCGAAGAGAGCCTGAAGTCCACCGAAGCGCTATCCGGCGGCGAAGTGGCTCGTCTCTATCTCGCCAGAATGATGATGATGAAAGCGCCGGTGCTTGTTTTCGACGAGCCCACCAACCACCTCGATCTCGAAGCGGTCTCCGCCCTGGGCGAGGGACTTTCCCTGTTTCCGGGAACCGTCCTGGTAGTCTCCCACGATCGCGACCTGATCTCGAATGTGGCCACCAGGGTCATATCTTTCACCAGTGACGGTATTATCGATTTCCAGGGTCCTTACGACCAGTATCTAGAAACCCACAAATTCAACGACTACTCGAAAATCCGGTTCAACTGATGGTTGCGACTGCGACAACCGAGATCGCATTTCGGGACTCGAAAAGCGAGGATTTGCCTGAAGTTCGCCGCTTTGTCGCTCATATGTACGAAGAGGACTCCGACGCGCATTCAGGCGAGCCCGACATCGACAAGACTTTTCGGCACTTCGCCGAACACCCGGACACCGGACGCCTCGTAGTCTTCACGGTGAGCGGAGAGCTCGCCGGTTATGCAATTCTGGTCTATTTCTGGAGCAACGAGTCTCAGGGCAATGTCATCGATATCGACGAAGTCTATGTCGCGCCGACATACCGAAGCCACGGCATCGGCAGGCAATTTTTCGAATGGCTGAAGCAGAGTCATGGAACAAACGCAGTCGGTTGGAGCTTACAAGTATCGCAGTCTAACAAGCGCGCTCGCAAACTATACGAGAGACTGGGATTCGCTCCATCGCCCAATCAGCACATGGTGCTGATTTTCCAACCAGTTGCGATAGAATAGGCGAACTGTTAAATCGGGGGGCCTCATGCTATCGATATTTTGCGCTCCTGCCCGCTATGTGCAGGGGCAGAACGCCACCGGGCAACTCGGTCCGGAAATGGCCAAGCTCGGCTTGACAGGCAAAGTGCTGATCCTGGCCGGCAGAGCAGCAAAGCGACACTTGCCGGAGCTCTGGGCGGAAACTTTTGACAACAAGAGTTTCGAGCACCGGGTCATGGAATTTTCAGGCGAGTGCAGCCGGGATGAAATCGACAGGATCAAAGCCGAAGCCCAGGGTTGGCACGCCCGGGTGATCGTCGGCGCCGGCGGCGGCAAAGTCCTCGATACAGCCCGGGCTGTGGCTTTCGAGCTCGATCTGCCGGTGGTCAACTGTCCGACCGTGGCCTCCAGCGATGCTCCCTGTAGCGCTCTTTCCGTGGTTTATACCAGCACCGGCGAGTTCGACACTTACCTGTTCTACCGGCGCAATCCGGACCTGGTGCTGGTCGACACGTCTATCGTCGCCATGGCACCCAGGCGCCTTCTCGTAGCAGGCATGGGAGATGCCCTTGCTACCTGGTTCGAGGCCAGGACCGTGCGCGATGCCCAGAAGCACAATCAGGTCGGGGGCAAACCCACCGGCAGCGCCTCGGCTCTTGCCCGGCTCTGTTACGAGACCCTCATCGAAGATGGCGTGGCAGCGGCTCAGTCTTGCGATCGCAATGAAGTGACCCCGGAGCTGGAGCGGCTTATCGAAGCCAACACGCTCCTCTCCGGACTAGGATTCGAATCGGGCGGTCTGGCAGTCGCACACTCGGTGCACAACGGTCTGACCACCATCGAAGAAACCCACGAATTCTATCACGGGGAAAAAGTAGCCTTCGGGACAATGGTACAACTGGTGCTCGAAAACAGGCCGGACAGCGAGATCGAAGAGGTCCTTTCCTTTTCGCGATCCGTGGGTCTGCCTACATGCCTGGCTGATCTCGGTCTGGAAAGCGCTCGCAAAGAGCAGATCGAAAGAATCGCGCTGCGCACGGTCGCTCCGGGAGAAACCGCTCACAATGAGCCTTTTGCCATAGACAGCACGATGGTCGTCAAAGCCATTGTCGAAGCCGACAAAATCGGGCGCCAAAAAGATCCCCAGTAAAAAATGACCAACGACCAGACAGGAAAAATGTTCGAGAGAGCCGAGCTCCTTTTCGATAGCGGGCTCTACGCTCATGCCGAGAAAGAGCTGGTCCGCCTGCTTGCCGTCGAGCCGGATAACGAAGACGCAGTCATCCTCCTCTCTTTCACGTATGGCAACCAGCAGCGCTATGAGAAAGCAAAAGAGCTTGCCGAAAATGCGATTCGTCTTTCTCCGACTTACTACCGGTCGTTCCAGGCCCTGAGCGTCGCCGAGCTCGGCTTCGACCATTATGTCGAGGCGGAGGCAGCCGCCCGGGAAGCGATCCGTCTGGAGCCTGATTTTTCTCAGCTCCACGGGCTTCTCAGCCGCGCCCTCTACTGGCAGTTGCGCTTTCAAGAAGCAGAGGAGAGCGCCAGGGAAGGTCTTTCCCTCGATCCGGATTGTGTCTATTGTCTTCGCGCCAGGGCCGATGCCCTGCTCTCCCTGAACAAGCTGGACGAGGCCGAAGAAGCCATCGCCCGTGGTCTCGAGCTCTCCCCGGAAAGCACCGGTCTGCATATCGCATTCGGCCGGCATGCCCTTCTGTCCAGCAATACCGCTGCCTCCATCGAGCGCTGCCGGGAGGCTCTGCGCCTGAACCCGACCTGCGACTCCACCCACTACGCCCTGGCATGCTCTCTCTTTAATGCGGACCAGTTCGAAGAAGCCGAAACACACATACGAGAAGCAATCAGGATCAATCCCTCGGAGC
>JAGQHH010000425.1 GCA_020431945.1 Cyanobacteria bacterium HKST-UBA02
TGGCGCTAATGAGTTTGCAACTCAGGGGAGGCGAGCTAATAGAGCTTGCCGATGGCTTCGTCGAGAGACAGGTCGTCATCCAAAACCGGGAGATAAAAAGGCAGAAAGACCTCAGGGCTTCGCTCAATACGATAGTCTTTTCTGGTATTGGATTCAATATCATAATCGCCTTGGTTCTTGCTGTCGCTTTCAATCGCAATACGATTCAGAGGCTCAATATCCTGAGAGTGAACGCCGACCTTCTTGCCCGAGATGAGGCTCTATTGCCGAAAGTGGAGGGAGATGACGAGATTGCAATCATCGACGGACGTTTTCACGAAATGGCAGATAGCGTCAGAAGGGCCACTAAAAGGGAGAAGGCAATTCTGACTAATACTAGCGATGTGATTTTCTCGCTCAACGCCAGCCTCGAGTTTACTTTCGTCTCGCCGGCCTCGAGCAGAATATGGGGGTATCACGAGGATGAGTTGATCGGCCGGGAGATTGATTGCGTGATTTCGGATGGCGACACTGAAAGAGTTAGAAAACAGCTTCTCGAGCTGGAACTCTCGCACGATAGAGGCACGATTGAATGCACTCTTGTCACTCGCGAGACGGAAGAGACCGAGGGACTGCTCTCCGTCTTCTGGTCAGATACCGAAAATCAGCTCTTTTGTGTCTCTCATGATATCACCGAGCGCAAGCAGCTCGAGAGGCTCAGACAAGAGATTGTCTCGATGGTGACTCACGACTTGAAGAGCCCGTTGAGCTCGTTGAGTCTTATCTTTTCCTTCCTTCTCGAAGAGGAGAAGATATCGAAGAACGCGAGCAAGCTCTGCTCAAGGGGTAAAGACTCTGTCGAGCATATGGTGAGACTTATCAATGATCTACTTGATGCAGAGCGCCTCGAGCAGGGGATACTAATGCTCGAGATCAATGAGTTTCGCGTGCGAGATGCAATCTCCAGGGCGGTCGACTCGGTTAAGGCGATTGCAGACAAGAGGCGAATCAATATAAAGGTGCTTGGGCCTAATGTAACAGTAAGAGCAGATCTAGAGCGAATTGTGCAGGTCCTGATTAATATCCTTAACAATGCTATTAAATTCTCCGAGGCGGACTCTCTGGTGAAGGTGATTGCAAGCGAAAGCGATGGAAGCTTATGCATAGAGGTGATCGATAACGGAATCGGAATTCCCAGTCAACATATAGATTCGATTTTCGATAAGTTCCGGCAGGTCCGGGCCTCGGATAGCACGAAACGCGGCGGTAGCGGCCTCGGTCTGGCAATCTCGCGCTGGCTCGTAGAACAACATGGTGGGAGAATTGGGGTTGAGAGCCAGGAGGGCAAAGGCAGCCGCTTCTGGTTCACGATACCACTCTGAATTGTCAATAAAACGTCAACTTGAATTGTTAGTTTCTCAATGACACTGGCTCACAGAGAGGAACTACGCGATGTTTGAAGGACAAAGACCTAACGCCGAGGTGAGTGAAGGCGCGAGTCAAGCAGCACAGGTGATAGAAGTCAAATTCGAAGGCTCGGACGGACTTTTCCGGGAGTTGAGGCACAAGCCTTCTCCAGCGGCCCAGGAGTTGATACCATCCGTCTCGTTGGTTGATGAAATGGCGAATATAATCGGTGAGGCAAGCAGCGGATCCGACGCAGGTCGAAAATATGTGGACACCCCTGGTGGCCGGAAGTACCGGACAGTAGGTAGACCCTTACAAGAGCAAGATCAGACAGGGGACCTCGTCCGACCCGGCAAACCGCCGATCAATCGAGCCGATCAATGTCCGCCAGAGCAGAATCTTCCGAATACGGGACTGATCAAGCCTCGCTGGGGAATAGACGAAGTGCCCGTGCCCTATCGGCCAGATAACAAACCGGAAAAGCCGCAACCACCTCAGAACAAAGAGAAACCAGGCAAGCTGGAAAGTCCTGATCGAGTAACAAGACCGCACCATCCGAGACCGCTCCTTCCTCTCGAACCCTCTAAACCGGATACTCACAAGATACTGAAAAAGACTCCAGAAGGTGTTCTAGCGGCAGAATCGTGATATCCCCCCAGCGCCGCTGGACCAGGCGAGACATCAGTGGAATCGCACTCTAACCATTTTGAGTTGAAGTATTCCACTGATGCTCAACTGGAGTTCTTGGCACTATATGAGGTGCCTTGTGGGGCAACGAGATGAAGTTTCTTCGAGGAGTTAATAATGGAACCTACAGGAACGGAAATCTACAATAGCATCCAGAATTTTGGCGACCTTGCACTGGCCGCTGAAGTCTATGGAGGCGTAGGTCTGACATCGATCGAGGACTACTACAGAGACTTGAATCCCGGCAACAGTCAGGCAATCCGTGATGCCGTGATGCTGGAGCTTCAGGAGAGAGGAATTCTAGCTGCGTTTGAGATCGATGAGAATGGATTGAACGTTAAGGAAGGGGGGTTGAGTTCGGAGGAGAAGCGGGCAGCAGGATTGATCAATCTCTTAGAGCAGATGACCGGCGACAACTCCACATTCGTGACAGAGCTAGCCAGACTCACCGATGCCGGCGGCGAGGCGGACTCGGATGCCGGTCAGGTCGCCCTGGGGGATCTCGAAGAGGCTCTCAGGATTGAAGAAGCGAATCCCGGTACCTACACTGCCGGGCAGGTAATGGCGATTCATGAGTTGCAATCGAGAATGC
Organism: Cyanobacteria bacterium HKST-UBA02; assembly: GCA_020431945.1. The sequence continues at coordinate 2,666 of JAGQHH010000425.1, forward strand.
GAGCCCAGATCGAATTGGATGCCATGTCGGCCACGATGTTTGGCGGCATTGTATCGTTGTTTTCTGATGGAGGTGAGAGTGGTGTTCCTAATAATGATGGCTTCGCGGACGGACTCGATGTCGGACCGAACGATATTGCTCAACTGGCGGAAATGAACGGTATAGTCCGCCACGATAGTGTGGAGCTCGACCAGCGACTATTGCTTAGAGAGGCAGACGATACCGCACAATCCGATCCAGTAGAGGCTCCGAATGCGGAGGAGCAGCGTATGTCAAACGGTCAGATTGAGTTTGATCTCGAGCCCACAGCCCAAATTGGAGATTATCCTATGGTCGAGCCGGAAGCGACTTACACGGTTAAGGGAGGCGACGGTTTCGACCGAATAGCCAGGGCCGTATACGAGGAAGCGTACGGTGAGCGCCCTAGCGCCGCCTTCGAGATCGAGCTCTCGAAAGCGATAGCAGAGTTGAACGGGAACGACAGAGACTACTCGGGCGGCTACATACATCCTGGGGACTCCCTTGCTGTACTGACAAAGGCGCAGATTGATGCTCTCCTGGAAGAATAGACATTCTCTCTTTACCGAAGGAATGCCTCAATTTGTCAACAATCTGTCAACTCTGATCACTATTGTCTCTCTATCGACAAACGGGTCGTAGCTTTCGGAGGATTTACTACAATGACACTCAACTCATTAGAACAGAACACTGAACGTTTTCAATCACCCACAATCCAGCTCGGACAAGCGCTGTTAGGGTCGGTAGATTTCGAAACTTTTTCCAGCCTGTCCAAAACCAATAACTTTTCGGAGGCGGAGCTGCCAGAGCTGAACCTCGTCGATCCAAGACAGTCTGCTCGCGCCAAAGAAAGAGTAGGCGGGGTTCCATATGTAGTCAAGCCAGGTGAAACTCTCACGGATGTAGCCAGGTCTGTCTTCGAAAGTTATTTTGCTACCGAGCCCACGTCAGATATCTTGAAACCTCTATCTACATTGATTGACAAGATGAATCATCTCAATCATCCAATCTTACCTCTAGAAGCGGATCAAACCCTGCGCGTTCCTACTGCTGATGAGGTCGAAGACGCTTTCAACTCATGCTTTATACGCCATGAAGCACAAGAGTGGTTTCAAGATATGCTCAACACGGAGAGCATGGAGTAGAGCAATTAGTTACGAACCTGAATGAACCCCCAGGTAAATTTCTCGAAGCGAGACATTGGAGGGCTTAGATACCGCAAGTGGTATTGAAGCCCTCCGGTGTTAATTAATGATCCAGTTGATTATTAAAGAGGGAAAAGGCTGTCGGGCGCTGACAGCCTTTCCTCTGATCATCCAAACGTAGCGGCTATTTCGGTCCTCTTCCGACAGCCCTCACGGTATCGCCTAGTTGTTGTCCGTCCCTGTCCATGAGCCTGATGAAATAAGCTCCCGGAGGAATCCTCTTTCCGTCGATCTGAACTTCAATGCTCCGACCCGTACCAGCCAGACCTGCGTTTATGCGATTTTGGAGGTTCTCAACTTCCAGACCTCCAACGGCAGATGCACGACTAAACAGCTCGGCGAGATCTTCGGAAACCCTGGAATTGCGGTCAAGCTTACCTTCTCTCAAACCGAAGATTATCTTGACCAGCCCTGTCTTCGATTCGATATTGTCATTGTGTGTTATCTCCAGATGCGGTATTTCTACCTGGTCACGTCGGACCGGCAGGCGGCATCCGGGCCAGATGTAAGCTTCGCTGACCGTGGACTTTTCTTGCCCTGACTCCGGGTTCTCACCCGTATTTAAATTGATGTCTTTATCGATAGCCTTTTCGGCGAAATGGTCGAACATCTTGCCTCTCCTTTTCTTAGTGGTGCATCAACGGCTAACTGCCTGGCTGAATGCTACTAAAGCAAGTTGACAGCATGATGACTTTATTCGGAAAAGGCGCTAGATCGGCGCGCTCAATAATACCGTCTGCGGTGGTGTAGGAGGTGCTCCAAGGAAATTCTGGGTTGTCCTGCCCAAAATCGCAAGCTTCAATGCCCCCGCCAGCTCCGCTCCGCCTCTTCAACCAGACGGCGGTTGGCCGGCGTATTCTCCACCAGGCGCCCGTTCAGACCCCGGATCATCTTCGGCTCGCCGGTGACGGTCTTGCCGAAACACCGATCGATGGACTCCTGATCGAATCGCTTGATCTTCCCGTAGAGATCCGGTGACAATCTGGCGAGTTCCTTTCTGTCTTTACCATCGGCGCTCTCTCCCACACCGATTCGGAAAAAGCTCAGTCCTTCGGACTGGTGCTCGTAAGGATATGGGAAATAGTCCGTGGCGGGCTTGACCAGGGCACGCTCTTGCATGTCTTTCGACTCGAGAAGTCTCTTGCCGTCCTCCGGACGCTTACCAGCGGTCCATCGCCACTTCTCGTCTTTTGTCTGACGCCAGAGCCCGCCTTCGTTGTCCTTGAGAAGAAAAGCGCCGTGCTTCTTGCTCCAGGTCCAGCCCAGATCCCTGGCTTCGGCCCGCGATGCCCTGGT
>JAGQHH010000426.1 GCA_020431945.1 Cyanobacteria bacterium HKST-UBA02
TCCTGCGCGGCGACCACTGCGGGGCAGCGCCCGCCGGAATGGCGGCGCTCAACGACAACTGAGCGCCACCCGACTCGAATCGGCGCGGCTGTACTTTCTGCCGGTGCGGCCGCCCCGGATCCTCTCGGTGAGGCTACGCATAGAGTGAGCAGGTGGCGTTGAATCGCCTCCCTGCTCTCTCTTTTTTCTTTTTTTTTGTATGACTATAAAAGATAGTATAAATCCTGTAAAAAGATGAAAGCCCAACCCGGGAAGGGCTGAGCTTTCATCGCAAATCAGGCAGTTCCGGTGCCGGCGCGCCTTAAAGGAGGTAGCCGATCAGGAAGTTGCAGATGGTGATCACCACGGCGGCGCTGAAGGCCGAGCCGAAGTTGCGGACGTAGAGCACATCGGGAAGGATGCCGCCGACGACGCGAATCGCCAGGGCATTCACGATGATGCCGAGCAGTCCGAAGGTGACCACCTGCACCGCCAGGGCTGTGCCGAGGGTGAGCATGGCCAGGCCGACCCAGAGGCCGACATTGACGAGCCCGATGAAGAGGACAGTGATCAGTCCCCGGATCAGCCCGCCCTGGCGAACGGCAACGCCGCCGCCGGTGACATTCGGAACGAGAACCAGCAGGATGAGTACCTGCAGGAAGATTGAAAGCGCGTAGCTAAGCATGTTTCAGCTCCTTTTCTGTCAGGATTCAGGATTTGGCCGGGACCGCCTTTTCGGCAGGCTCCGGTCTTACGATCTGGTCGAAGATGGTCTTGATGGCGAAGTGCTCCGGCCCGTGCAGGATACGGTCGCGGTAGATGACCTCGCCGCAGAGCTCGAGAATCTTGAGAGTGTGCTTCAGGTATGGATGACCAGAGCCCATCTCCCAGGCGATTTCGTTGAAGCCGCTGGACTGGATGTGGAAGAGCTCGCGAACGATCGCCGAGATCTCCGCATAGTTGCGCTGGCTGAAATCACCGTTCTCGAAGCGCTGCCAGACGGCGTCGAACTTCTGTCTGGCGATTTCTCTGCGAGTGGACCAACCCCTGCCCAGGTGCTCTTCTCGGGTCTTTCTCCTGAGCTTCTTGCGAAGGATGATCATCAGGATTGCGCCGAGAAGCCCACCGCCGATCCACAGGGTCGTTACGACCGTGTCGGACCAGGTGTCGACGTGGGGATTGCCTTCCTGGATTATGTCGCGCCCGTCCCAGGTCATGGACGTGAAGGGCGCGAACGCCGGAGGCGTATAGAGGTAGTCTTCGCCTTTCTCGAGATTCCGGTAGAGAATCTGCGTCTTGAGCGAAAGCTGTTTGGCCACAGCCATGCTCTGCAGGTTCAAGCGGATTCGAATCATGCGGCTGCCGTCCTTCTCCTCCTTGAAGAGGAATTCGGGCTGACCGACAACGGCGAAGTCACCTTCGATAGCCAGGCTGTTCTCATCGACCCGGGTGCCGGGAAGCTGCTTGATGAACAGCGTGAGCGGAACGATGTCGCCGGTTCGCCAGCCATAGTCGCGTTCCGCCTGGGCCACCACAAGTGGTGCCAGGGGATCGTCGGACTGGGCGGTGACCTGCGTGAAATCCGGCCATTCGACCCTGTCGCCTCTGGTGAAGTATAGGTAGCTTCCGAAAAGCACCGCCACCACCAGGACGACCCAGCCGAGCCGGGGGAGAATTTCCCCAGTTTTGATTTTCATAGTGAGAACTCTCTTTCAGGTCACCGCTCTCTGACCCGGCGGCGCGAAGTCCGCGGGACGAGGAGGGTAAGGAAGAGGAATGCGAAGCCGCCCATGAGGGCATAAGGGAACAGCTCCTTCTTGCCCTGCTTGTAGGTGACCTCCACGTTCGAGATCAGGCGCCCGATGGAGAAATCCGAGGGCTCCGTGACCTGGACATAGCGGCCGCCGGTCATGTTGCGCAAGAGAAGCAGGGAGTTGGCTTCCAGCCTCGAGGTCACGACCTGGCCTTCGTGCTCGTAGAACTCCTGCCCGTTGTACCGAGCCCGGTCCGCCTCCGAAAGGAGAGCGATGGGAATCGGTGACGGGATGGGCTTGCCGAGGCCGACCACAACGAGCTCGATATTGCGTTTCTGGAGCTCATTGACGATCTGGTGCATCACCATCTGGTCGGCATCGTTGCCTCCGTCCGAGAACAGGACGATTACTTTCCTGTGGTCCGGAGAGGAGTCGAGATCGAAGAGCATGATGGCGAGCTCGAATGCCTTGCCCATCTCGCTGCCTTCGCCAGGGACACTGCCCATGGTGACAGCGCGACGGAGCATCCAGTTCATCGCCAGCATGTCGTCTGTGAGAAAAGCCAGTGGCATAGCCGTTCCCGAGTAGGTCACGACGCCGAGCCGGTTGTAGTTGAGGGACGGCACGATGTCGGTGAGGATGAGATGGCGCGCCATGTCGAGACGGCGGCCCTCGGGATAATCGGTCTTGTCGAGCTTGCCCTTGTAGTCCGGTACAGCCATGCTGCGGCTGACGTCCACCAGGGTGATGACATCGACCTTGCCGTGGGGAAACTCGGTCCATCCGTGCTTGACCACCGGCCGTCCCAGCGCCACCACCAGGAGCGCGGCTCCGGCAGTGAGGCAGACGGCTTTGGTGATGAATCTGCCGGTGGACATAACTTCGGAGAAGTGTCCGTAAAGACGCTCATCTCCGTAACGCTTGCTGAGTCGTCGGTCACGGCGCCAGGCGATGAGCATTGCCACCAACGCCAGAGGCGGGATGGCTGCCATCCACCAGAGCACCGTCAGGTTTTCAAAAGTCATTGCTTGATCTCCTTAGATGCCCTTCTTGTTGCTGCCGTTGCCGTTGCTGGGGTCCCGCGGATCCGGCTTGTTCTTGCCGAGGTCCGGGTACTGCTGCTTGAGCCTTTCCAGGTTGTATTTGCTGGCGTAATTGTCAGGCTCGAGCTTCAACGACTCTTCGTAAGCTGCAATTGCAAGCCTGAATTGTTTGTCGTGCTCGTTGACGACGCCCAGCAGATGCTGGATGTCGCTGCCGATGCGCCGCCGGTTTTCAGGCACGATACCGGTTTGCGCGGTCAGCTCGTTGAAGGCGTCGGTGAGCACCTGCTTGGCATAGGGAAGATTGCCTTGCTGGTAGAGCTGCAGACCGAGCCCGTACATCGCTACCACTCTGTCGCCCACCGGTGATTCGGCGGCGGATCGGTAGTCCTCATGGCGCAGGGGCTGGTTGTAAGCCCAGAGCCGGAACAGTCCGAAGAGCGCAGCAACGATGCATGCGTACATGGCCACGGTGGCCAGACCGCCGAGCAGAGCACGGAAAATCGATTTCTTGGTTTTCATTGATCAACTCCGTGACGCTTGTCAGCGATTGAGCACCAGAGCCTGTGCGATGGTGCCGAGAAGAAAGAATCCGAGCGCGGCGAAGGCGAAGTAGTGGAAGAGCTCTTCCCTCTGTTCGTTGACCTCCACCGAGATCAGTGACTGCTCCATCTTGTCGATGGTGTCGAAAACGCGGGTCATATCGCCGGGACGATCCACAGCGAATGCCTTGCCGCCGGTAGCTTCCGCCAGACGAAGGATGTCGGCGCTGCCCCGGGAGATCGACTCGCCCACGCCGATGACATAGATCCGCAGATCGTAGTCGGAAGCGAGGCTGGTGAGGCGGTCGAACGTGCCGGAAGGGATGACGTCTTCGCCATCGGTGACCATGATGAGAATGCGAGTCTTGGACTTGCCCATCTCGTCGAGGTGGGCGGTGGCGGCATCCAGGGGACCGGGCTTGGTGCGCCCGAAGTTGGTGCCGCCGCCGAGACCTTCGTCGGCGAATTGTGTCTTCCGATAAACGATTTTCAGGTCATGGGTGAGAGGCCAGGACCAGTACTGGTCGGTGTCGAAGACGAAGAGACCGATACGGTCGCCGTTGTTGGCTTTGTAGCGGTTCTTGATGAAGTCGAGGGTAGCGCCGATGGCATTGTCGATGCGGCGGTTGCCCTTCTTGGCGTACGGGTACCCGTCAGGGTCCTGCGGTTGACCGAGCACGCGAGGCGGCTTGCCGGGGAAGTCCTTGTCGAGGTCGGTTTCTCCGACCACCGACGGTGGCACCGGACCGAAGTACGATTCCATCGAGCCGGAGACGTCGATAGCCACCAGGATATCCCGGGACTTGAACGTTTCCTGACCGACGATGTGCCGGTCCTGTGGTCTGGCAAGAGCGATGGCCAGGGCGACGAAGCCCAGGACGATCAGTGTGCCTGGAATGGCGTGCAGAATGCGGCTGCCCTTGAGCCTGTCGAAGAATCGCAGGCTCGAGTGACCGACATAGCCCTTGCGACGGAGCAGGAGCCAGGGTATCGGCAGTAGAAGCAGGCTTAGAAGCCATAGCGGATGCACGAGTATCATTGTTTTTCCTTGTAAAAACAGGGCTCCTGCGCGTGGGCTATGCTGCCTTCGCGCTGGATGCCGGACGCACCAGGTGCTGTCCCAGCGGGGAACAGCGTTATTGTTTTCAGACCTGGTGTATTGGAGTTAAGGGGCGGACTTTTTGGTCTTGTAGAGAAAGAATCAGTGACTTCTCAAGTGTATGAATAGGGATGATATGAGGCCAAGAAAGCAGGCTTAAGTTCACATAACAAAAAGGCAGGCCTGTATTTGATTTCAGTGACAGCTATCAAGATCTTCTAAAGGCCAGGCAACGGTATGTGATACTGACAACCGGTTTCATGTCTTCTGCTAGCTACGCTATAAGCTACATAATCTATGGCTAATCTATATAGTCCGGAAGCTGGCTGTATCGCCCTTTCGGACCCTTCGGTCCGGTTGAGTATCAGGCTTCTCAGGCTGGGTACATAGCTATCTGGGTAGAGAGTATTTGTATGGTCGCGGGGCTCGCTCCGTCATTTTTTACTAGAGATGCCACTCGAGGACACCAACAATTCGAGCTCCGGAGCCAGCGTCAGGCTGCAAAGACTGGCTTGTGTTCCCGGAGCCAATGAACTCAGTTTCGTCCTGGAGCAAGCCAGGAAGACTACCAGCGCGGTTATCGAGCTGCCCTGGAAGACGCCGTCCAGCCCTGCCACTTTTGTATTGAAAGTGTCTCTGGATGATGGCTCCGACGATGCCACCTGGGTCCTGCACAAGGGCGATACTCTCGACGCCGCCGTACTCTGGAGCTTTGATAGTGATGACATCAGCCTGATCGAGAGCTTGATTGCGGCGGAATGTGGTGCCTATCAGGGTGAGGCGAGTGAGACTCCGGTCCTCGAGACTGCCTCCGGTAATGGTGGCACAGCGGGTACGCTGTCGGTAGCGCCGGCAGTGGCGTCGGCGATACCAACGCGACAGCTGCCGCCGCCGGTCGAGCTCGATGTCGATAGTGCCGCAGCTTTTCGGGCTAAAATCAAGGGCGGCAAGGCTGGCGGCTATCCTGCCGATGCCTTTCTCTTCTTCTTGCTCAACGAGTTCGAGAAGCATCGCCACACCGGCTCGGCTCTGGCTCTAATCGTTTTCGATCTGAAAGCCAATTACGGTGATGGAGTTCCCAAGCCTCTACCCGAGCGCGCCATGCTCGAAGCCGTGAAGCGCTTCGAGCAGGTCTTGCGTTCCGCCGATATCCTCGGGGAGCTCGATGAGTCCTGTCTGGCTGTGCTTCTTCCCGGCGCTTCCGCCAACAATTCCATCGAATGCGGGCGGGCTATGGAGCGCAGCCTCGCTCAGGGACCGTTGCAGCCCGGTCTCGATGTCTCGAACGTGATGTTTGCCGCCGGGGCGGCCAGTATCCCCGATACTTGCGGTGATCCGGCGGTGCTTGTCGCCGCTGCGCTGAGCGCTCTGGAGCAGTCCCGGGAGACACGTTCCGGAATGGTGCTTTTCCCGAGTTCTTGAGTCCGCTTTAGAAGCACTTCCAGAACTGCCGGAAGTGTCCTTTGATCTCGTTGATCCTGGTATCGACGCTATCAGGTGTTCTGTCGCCGGTTACCGGACTGCCTCCGGTGACGGCGTCGGCAATATAGTCCGAGTGAACCGAAGCGAGCTCGGAAGGAGCTTCCGAATTGAGCACCCTCATCGTCGCCACGGCTGACTCTGCCAGAGCTTTCGTGTCATAACCGCCTTCCAGGAGACAGACGACCTTGACGCCGAGCCTGTCTCTCAGGTCGGCTATTCGTTGTGAAAGCATGGCAAAGCCGATGGTGGAGATGTTCTGTTCCGCCAGGGGGTCCCGGGTGTGGGCGTCATAGCCTGCCGAGACGAGGATGAGATCCGGATCGAATTCATGACAGAGCGGAGCCACGAGCTCGTCGAAGGCGAGAAGATGACCGCGGTCACCGGAGCCTTTGGGCATCGGAATGTTGAGGTTGAAGCCCTTCCCTTCTCCGGCGCCGGAATCTTTGAACCAGCCGGAGCGCGGCGGCCAGTTGGGGTACTGGTGGATGGATGTGAAAAAGACGCTGGGGTCATCATAGAAGATATCCTGGGTGCCGTTGCCGTGATG
>JAGQHH010000427.1 GCA_020431945.1 Cyanobacteria bacterium HKST-UBA02
GAAATTCTCTCTATGATGTTGGCTTTTATGTCACCGCGACATGGAAACCGGATTTCTAGGCGTTTCTGATTTATTTTTCGCCGTTTTTTATAGCAGAAACGAATAATTTCGATTTCGGTCTTGGCGTCCGAGATTCAACCGGCCAGATAGCTGAGGTAGTCCGAAATTTTTTCTTTTTTTTCGCGCTTCGCCCACTGGGACGCCGTCTCCCGGAACTGGTCGTCTCTGTTGCCGAGACCGGCACCATAACTGACCAGGAATTTGACCAGCTCATAGTGACCGTGTCTCGATGCCCAGTGCAGGGAAGTCGCTGCCACGCCGCCTGCTTCTTCGGCTGTCAGCCTGTTGATGTCGGCGCCGTGCTTGAGCAGGTAGAAAGCTGCTTCCATCTGACCGTTCTTGACGGCGAGAAGGAGCGGCCATTCAAGAGCCTTGACCATTTTGAAGGTCCCGGATTCGATGTTCTCCTCACCAAGGACCAGGGTTTGACCGCTTTCGAAATGGGCCGCCATGGCATCGACATCGCCGATACCGGCTGCCACCGCCAGAGAGAGCGGGTTGTCGCCTGCCGATAGCTCCCGGGCCAGGTCTGTGCTGCCGCAGAGAAGGGCAATTTCCGCCGGGCTTCGATCGGCGCTTCCGCCACCGGCGGCGGTGATGATCTCGATCATCTTCACGGCGTTCGGTGGAGCGGCCTCTTGCCCGTAGCCTGCCGCCAGATGGAGAAGTGTCAGGGAGAGGGCGCCCTTTTCTTCGGGCTCGAATTTTTCGCCGGTGAGCTCGGGGCACTCTTCGATGAGACGGGAGAGCTCCTCGGTCTCGCCTTTATTCACAAGCTCTCTGGCTTTCTCCAGCTTTGCTGCTTCTACTTGCATTCAGGACATTCTGCCAGGGCCATGAATTTCGCCGCGTCGAAACTCTTGAAAGTGCCGATCAGCTCATAGCCCTGGTCGGCTTGAAGCTGGGTCAGATAAGCGGATTCTTTGCTCGACTTGCTGAGTACCAGGACGGTTATCAGATCCGGGGTCTCTTTGCGAAGGACGAAATAGAATTCCCCGCCGGCGGAGTCGTTCTCGTAGCGGCAGGTGCAGGATTTCGCTTCGGCAACCGACGAATAGGGCGCCAGTATCGGCATGGCGAAGGCGAAAAGGGACGCTGTCAGAAGGCTCAGAATAGCAGTCAGGGTTCTTCTCATGATTTCCTATCTGTTGGAATTGGACTGAATAGAAGAGTCGATTCGGAGGACCGGTTTGTTCCCGTTAGACCCAGGTCCACTGCATCCGCGACGGGACATAGATGTCCAGATCCCGGAGCGCCTGATCGAGCTTGACTCCCTCTCTGACACAGTGTCTCAGCAATGAAAGAGTATTGTCTCGTGAAAGATAGCCCAGTCTCAGGGCGGTTTGCAGGCGCAGGGCAGCAAAGAGAGTGGACTCCGAGATCATTCCGGCTTTCAGGAGCCGACTGCCCACCTTGACCGCGTTATCGGGATTGACGTTGACTGTCTGTTCGAGAATATCCCGGGTGATCACCCCGCCTTCCACAAGCAGGTCGCCCAGCCGGAAATTTTCGCTGCTGGATGTCGACTTCTTCTCGTATTCCTCGATGGTCGGCTCGGTGCGGGCGCCGTCCTTGCAGATGCTGCGCAGGGCCTGGGCGGCGAGATACGGCTTGATTGTATCTTTGGCGATGGATGCGAGCAGGGCCACCGAAGCCTCGAGTTGAGACTTGTTGACGAGACCGCGCTCGACGAGAATCTGACCGAAATGCTTCTGCTTGAAGAGCTCGATCTCATAGCACTCAGCCAGCTCTTTGCGGGAGAGCACCCGGGCCATGGTGAATATCTCGCCTACCCTGGTGGTCTTGGCATCCGGTGGCTTGAAGAAACCGAGCTCGAAGAGCCCCTGCTCAATGGTTGTCTTGTTCTTGAGGGCATGGGTCAGACCTTTTACAGCCTTGTCTTTGTCGAGTCCAGTCTCCCTCACCATCCGCACCGCATTCAGTGCGGCGAGCATCTCGAAAGTATCGAGAACGCCATCATAGACGAGTAGTTGCCCGATCATCATCTGGGACTCTTCCGCCCTGCGAAGCAATTTGCCGAGCTGCTCCTGGGAGATGGCGCCGGCCTGCAAGAGCATGTTGGAAAGCTCGTTTGCCAGAGGCACTGTCACCCTGGTTGTCTGGTGGAGCTTGCGCACCGAAGTGAGAGCCGCCGCCAGGCTGCACTTTTTCTGGACAGCCACGCGCACTGCCCGGATCGCCAGGTCGGCTTTGATCTCTCGGTTCTGGACCAGTTTGTGAGCTTCTATGCAAATGTGCATATTGCGCTCGTTGAGCAGTCCTGAATTGATGATCGCCTGGGCGAAGGGGATTTTGAGCTCTTTCGCGATGCTCTTGAAGTCTTCCACATCAGCTTCCGAGACCAGTCCGCCTGCTCTCAACAGCTGAATCAGGAGCTGGGATTCGTCGTTGGACTGTGGTTTGTTCACGGCAGGGCCTTCTGGATTCCGGAATCTACTGAATTGTAAACTATTGACAGGGTCTGACCAGGAGCTCTTTCGGACCGCGCAGGGCGAAAGGCTTGCGAATGGTTATTTTGTCGGTCTTGAGCGCCAGGTCGGGGAAGGTTTTAAAGAGATGGCTGATCGCTATCTCGCCTTCCGCTTCGGCCAGGGATGAGCCCAGGCAATGGTGAATGCCGTGACCGAAGGCAAGATGCTTTTTGACATCACGGGTGATATCAAACCTGTCGGCGTTCTCGAACTCGTCCGGGTCCCGGTTGGCAGCTCCCAGGAGGAGGACCAGCATATCTTTCTCTCTAATTTTCTTGCCCCGCAGCTCGGTCTCCTGGCCGGCCAGGCGCCGCACCAGTTGTACCGGGCTTTCATAGCGCAGGACTTCATTGATCGCCTTCGGTAGAAGCTCGCTCTGGTTCTTGAGAAGGGCTAGCTGGTCCGGATGAGAGAGCAGGCAGCGCACCGAGTTGCCGATCAGGTTGACGGTGGTTTCGTGACCGGCGACGAGAATGAGCACGCAGTTGCCGAGGAGCTCGTCCTCGGTGAGCTTGTTGCCTTCTTCCTCGGCATGAATGAGGGCGCTTATCAGGTCGTCTTTCGGATCTTGACGACGTTTCGCCACCAGGGGCCGGAGATAGTCGATCAGCTCTTCATTGGCGGCATTTGATTTCTTCATATGCTCGAGATTGGGCGTCGGCTCCAGGGTCTCGGTCATTTGTGTCGACCAGTGCCGGAATTTATCCCGGTCCTCGGAAGGCACTCCGAGCATTTCGGCAATCACCGTCACCGGCAGTGGAAAGGCATACTCGGTGACCAGATCGAATTCATCCCTTTCTTTGAGACCGCTCAGGAGGTAATCGGCGATCTCGGCAATATGGGCTTTCATATTGCCGATCATGGAAGGGGTGAATGCCTTGTTGACCAGACCGCGCAGGCGAGTGTGATCCGGCTGATCTTGATTGAGCATCCAGAGAGAGCGGGACTTCATCATCTTGCTCACCTGGGGCACCAGCTTTACCACCGGATTGACCTGCTTCCATTGCTGGAGCCGCTTGCCGTAGGTGTTGTCTTTCAATATCCCGAAGACATCCTCGTATCTGGTGATGATGAAATATTTGCTCTTCTCGCTCCAGTAGACAGGCTCTTCCTTTTGAAGGCGTGAATAGGTCGGATAGGGGTCCTGCAGAAACTCATCGGTTATCGGATTGAGGGGATCTGTCAACTTCGTTTCTTGTTGCGGCACGCCTATTCTCCTTTGATTTTGATGGGCAGTTTCTTGTTGGCCATCTCTTCTTCTATAGTGGCCAGGGGATCCGAGAGGCCCGACTTCCTCCTGAATTTCTCCGCATTGATGGGATCCCCGAGTTGCTGGTAAGCCCAGGATATCAGCGCGTCCCCGAAGGGCGTGGCCGGTAGCGGCTCGAGAATCCTGATCACTGTCCAGTAGTCGGTTCTCGCCAGAGCATCGAGCCCGAGTCTTCTTTCGAGCTCGGCTTTGACGAAATGCAAGCTCTGGGGATCGATCCCACCGGATGCCATCATTGAGTCTATCGCACCGATTGCTTCTTGAAATCTTTCCATCCGGATGAGGAGCTCCAGGCGCAACTTCTGGAAATCGGCGCTCCCTGGTTTTTTGACCAGAAAGGCCTCGACAACCTGGTATGCGGGCTGGTATGCGCCTATTTCCTTGAGGAACTCAGCTGCTCTACTGCTCATGTTTTCGTCCTGATTCTCATTCGCTGCTGCCAGGGCGTCCTCTATCGCCTGTTCTTTCAGACCCAGCTTTTTGTAGTAGCCGGCCCTGGTCAAGTAAGCATCGGCTTTCGGATACTTGTCGATTTTCTCATGGGCGAGAAAGCGGTCCATATAGTTAATGGCATCTTGATAGCGTCCTTCCCCGGCTGCTCTTTCAGCAAGAGCCGTGTACGAGTGGAGCTGCTTGTCCAGCAAGAACGCCAGATCCATCAACTGGATACAGAGAGCCTGATTATGCTTCTCGATATACCAGGCGGTGCCCTGCAGACCGAGCGACACTGGTTTGGGAAGGAGCACGCAGGCCAGACCGACGAGCACCATGACGGTGGAGAAAAAACGAGTGAGTATATAGGGGAAGGCGACTTTTTCTTCCTTTCGAAAGATCAAATAGCCGAGACTGCTGGCGAAGGCTCCGATTACCGAGAAGATATGAAGAAAGAGAGGGATCGGGAAAAGCACTTCGACCAGCTCTTTCGGTAGCGAGATTCCCAGTCCCATCATTGACACTGCAAAAGGCACCAGACTCAGTATCGCGGTGCCGATAAAGGCCGGGATCAGAAGACTCCACCAGGCCGAGGCACTGGCCTTGCCTCCATGCATCTGCTTGTGCTTGTCACAGGCCATGGAGTAGAAGACCCAGGTACCCAGAAGTCCGATGGCCGCCGCCGCGGTCGGCATTAGGGTGGTGAGGATACTGCCATAGGAAGAGCCGGCGATTATCGCCGGTGTGTAGAAGAGAACCAGCAGGGAGGCGAACCAGAAACCCAGTACCTGACGCTGGGAGAATTGCGCTTTGTGCTTCTTGCCCAGGGCGTAGGCTGGAGGATTCTTGCCGGCTTTGATCAGATCGAGATCTTTGAGCAGGTCCGAGGCTGACTGATAGCGGTTGTTCTTGTCCTTTTCAAGGCAGTGCAGTACCACTCGCTCGAGTTTCTTCGCGATACTGCCAGTGGTGATGGAGGAGGGGAATTTCACCGGGTCCTCGTTGATATGCTTGACCACCACCTGAATCGGATTGGCGCCGGCAAAGGGCGAGTCGCCGGTTAGCGCTTCGTACATGAGACAGCCCAGAGAATAGATATCCGATCGCTGATCGAGCATGAATCCCAGGCACTGCTCCGGGCTCATATAGTGCGGGCTGCCGAAGACCTCTCCGGTCTCGGTGAGATCATGGGTCTCTCGATTGGCGGCAGGCATAACCTTGGCTATGCCGAAGTCGACGATACGGGCTATCTCGGCGCCGCTTTCTGTGCGCGTCAGGATTATATTGGTCGGTTTGATATCACGGTGGATGACACTTTTTTCGTGGGCGTGTTTCAGGGCCTCGGCGATCTGCTGGAAGATGCTCAGGGCTCTTCCGGGCTCCATGGTCCCTTCTTCCTTGAGGACTTCAGAAAGATTCTTGCCCTCGAGATAGTCCATCACCAGATATGGTGTGCCATCCCGGGTCCGACCGTGCCCATAGACTGCCACGAGATTGTCGTGATCGAGCTGGCTGGCGGCGGCGGCTTCCTGCTCGAAGCGTTTCAAGGCTACCTGATCTTCCGCCAGGGTCCGATCCAGAAGCTTGAATGCCATAATTCGATCGAGATTCCGATCGCGGACCTTATAGACCGAGCCCATGCCTCCCTGTCCGATCTGCCCGAGGACCTCGTAATCGTCGCCGAGAAAAGGTAGAGCGTCCTGTGGCGCTCTTTCAGGCTCGGGAGTTTCGGGCTCGACTTCCCGGAGTCTGGTTTCTTCGGTCTCGATTTGTTTTTCTTCTTGAGACAAGGTATTGATTTACTGGCAGGCGGGCTTCAGCTTCAATATGTATTTTCCTCGCCGTCCCCTGATTCTCTCCCCGGTGCCGGAGCACTTAACAAAATGAGGGCTTAATCTCGATCCGGATCGACCTCAGGGCTCGGGGTCAGAGCGACCTCTTCGAGCTCCGGGCTCTCGCCGGCATTTTTTACGAGATTGAAGGCTTCCACCCTGATTTTTTCCATGTCTTCGGCTACCCGGTGCATCCGGGTCGCCTCCCTGGCTATGGTGCTGTTATTGTCTTTTCTGCCGTTTTCATCGAAAAGATTGCTGAGATGCTCATTGAGCTTATCTACCAGGGTCTCGTATTCCTTGAAAATAGCTAGAAAGCGCTTGCCGGTACCTTTGGGAACGTAAAACTTGCCGTCATTGTGGGTGGCCCGGACATCTTGCTTGAAAAGATGAATAATCGGCTCCAGGGTCCCGACATAAAAGACTACCCACTCGGGTCTCACCGGCAGGTAATTGGAGCTCGGCTCGGGGAGGGAATCATTGAGCTCGCTGGGATCCTTGATCTCGGCATTAGCCGAGTTCGGGACCTTCTGGCGGGTCGCCTCTTCGTAAATATTGACCGCCTGCTGCTTGATCTGCTCCAGACAGAGCCCGATGTCCCGGAGGTCGCTGAGGGTGACTTTGTCGTTTTCTTTGACCTGCAGGACAAGACCAGACTTCTCAGACCTGGCCGGGGCGGAGTCCGATGCCATGACCGGGAGACCGCAGTCCAGGGCGAGAAGGCTGAATGCCAGACCGGCGGCGATGGAACGATGGGAAGGGGCGATCACGTTGATATTCCTCACTGTCAGAGCTGAAAGAGGTCTTCGCTCAGGTCGGGACGGGGCTTGAAGTTATCGAATTCGGTTATGGAGACCAGGTCGCCGTTCCTGTAGACTTCCCAGCGGACCGGCACTTTTGTCTTGGTATCGACGAAGATTCGCTCGAGCTTGTGGTCCTTGTTTTCTTCTCTGCCCTGGACCTCGATTATCTTCAGAGCCTGACCCCTTTCGCTCACCGCCTCGGTCGAGACCGAGACCGAGGCGCCGTTGGCGGCGCGCCTCTTGAGACCGGCAATAAGAGTAGCCAGGTCCGAGGAGATGACGTTATAGCCATTGGGGAGCTGAAGCATGCGAGAGTCCGGCTCCAGGGTCATCTTCACGAATTTGAGTGCGCCCCCGCCCGAGGCTCTGATCACCCCATCGCTCTGTTTCACCACCACGGCTCCGTTATTCATGCCGTGGGAATGGACCTCGAGCCGTACTTTCTGGGGCTTCTTGAAAAAATAGGTGGCTTTGCCGGTCTCCAGCTTGGACTTCTTGATGCCGAGAATTCTCGAATCGAACACATAGCCGGCGTTTCGCTTGATGACATTGAGCATCGACTCGATAAAACCGAGACCGTCTCCGAAGCTCTTGCCTTTTACCATCTCGTTGCTTGCCCGGGCCCGGTCCTCCAGCTCTTGATAGGTCTTGGCCTGGGCTGGATTGGCGCTGTACACAGCCACGATAGATATACAGATGAAGAGGGGTATCCTCACGTTCGGCTCCGCTTGCCTCTGAAGAGTTGTATTCTATACCCTATGGAGCTTTTTGACCCAGACGAGTTTTTCAATCAGCAAGAGATCGCCGGCCGCTATCAGCTAAAGGAGAAACTCGGGGAAGGCGGGCTTGGCGTGGTCTATTCGGTCCATGACCGGACCCTGGATCGGATAGTGGCGATAAAAGTGTTGAAAGCCGAGGTGAGCGAAGAGCTTGCCGTGCGTTTTCAACGGGAGGCGAAGGCGGCTGCCCGGCTGCAGCAGGCTAATATTCTCCAGGTCCTGGACTTCGGGGTGGCTGGCAACTACCTCTATCTGGTCATGGAGCTGGTGGAAGGGCGGAGCCTTGCCGATCTGATCGAGGAGCGGCAGTTTCTCGAATGGAAAGAGGCTGCACCGCTCTTTGTCCAGATCTGTGACGGTATGGCCAATGCTCACTACAACGGTATCTATCATCGCGATCTCAAGCCCAGCAATATCATGCTGGTGGACGGCGAAGACGGCGAGACCCTGGTCAAGATCGTCGACTTCGGGCTGGCCAAGAGCGCCGAGGGCGATCAGTCTCTGACCAGGGAAGGGGCCGGCATCGGATCGCCTCTCTATATGTCACCGGAGCAGGCCGAGGGCAAGAATGTCGACGAACGTGCCGATATTTATTCGATGGGCTGTCTCATGTACGAAACCCTTGCTGGAGAGCCCCCTTTTATGGGAGCCACGGCTGTTGAGACGATCATGAAACAGGTGAGCGAGGCACCGGTTCCTCTATCTGAAAAATCCGGTAGGACCTTTCCTGATGCCGTAGAAGATTGTGTGCGCACCTGTATCCAGAAGGAGCCGTCTAAGAGATTCAAGCATTTCGGTCTTCTCAAGGACGCCATCGAAGCGGTGCCGATTCAGGCGCCCGAGACCAGATCCGAGTCCAGTTTTATTCCGGAGAGCGCCAGCAATACCAAACCCAGGATCATCGCCATAGCCACCACGATTCTAGCTGCGCTTTTCTGCTTTTTCGCCTACAATCTGATGACCTCCGATGCACCGGAAGTGGTGCCGAAAAAAGAGAATTCTCCGCAGGACCCTTTCGTCAATCCGATATCAGAGAAGATCGAGGGCGACCCTAAGACCGTGGCCAAAAGGCTTTTTGATGTGCGCGATCTAGAAACCGGTGTGCGAGTCAAGGGTGGGATGGGCACGATCAATGACCAGAATCTGGAACTCCTCCTGGCGCATCCCGATATGAGCGGAGTAGAGTCCATACGGAATCTGGACGTCAAAAGAACAATGATCACTGGAGAGACTTTCGATCGTCTCCAGGGTCTTGCGATCAGTGAGGTGAGGGTGGGTTACTGTCCCCTCACCGATAAGGGACTTGCTGTCATTGCGCGGTCGAAAGGTCTTCGGCAGCTCTATCTGGAGAATAATGACTCGCTTTCGAAAGATGCTTTGAAAGGTCTCGGTCAATGCCCGAGTCTCCTCTATCTGGAGGTTTCTGGAAAGCAGCTGGATGATTGCTCCATAACCGATCTGGGAGCTCTGAAACATCTACTCTATCTAAAGTTCATCGAATTGAAGCTCGGTAAGTCGGCTCTCAAGACAGTCAGCGGACTTCCCAGGCTGGCGACGATCAACTTCAGAAAATGCGAGTTCGCGCCCGGTTCCCTTTCCTTCCTTTCAAGATGCAAGAATCTGGAAAGAGTTACTTTCGAGCTATCGGTACTCGATGCGGGTACGCTCACGGATCTACTGAAGATCCCGGTCAAGAGCATCTTGCTCGATCGAACCGAAGTGGAGCCCGGTGTCGACCTTCTTGACCTTGCGAAGGTGCCCGGCCTGGAAGAGGTAGACATCGCCCAATGCAAGGGTGTGACCAGAGCCATGCTCGTGGCTCTGCGAAAGGCGGGGCTAAGGGTGAAATTCAAACCCCTTATCACAAGGGAGGATAAGGATCCTTTCGGTCTCGAGGAGCTGAGCAAGTCCAAGATGCTCGGTCCTCAAGAATGAGATCCCTGGTCGCTGGCTTCAGGGCTCTATAGATTCGAGGAAGCGTTTGACCAGCGAATTGGACTCGTCGCCATTGTCGATCTTCACCCAGATCAAGACGTCTGGATTTATGTAGAACTGATTGATACTGAATTCGTTGCCTACGTTCATCCTGTATTGCTGGCCGAGACCTTTGTCCACTCCCAGGTCCTTTATATACTCGAGATGGAACGGCAGATTCTGCCCCGCCAGGTTGGCGCGCAGCTGATCGAGGCAGTGGGCCTCGAAGAGTTCCAGGGCATCGGCATCGGCTGTGCCGGGAGGGATTATGTCCGTGAGATTGTCCTTTCTGGGCCAGACCCCTATCTGTATCTTGTTGTTGGCGGTGTCCATACCGGTGGTGGACTCGTACATCAAGTAGCCTTCTCGCTCCGGGTGTCCCACCGGCTCGGGCAGCTCGAAGCTTGTCTTGGTTCCTTCCGGTTTTATAGTGGTCCAGCCGTCCGAGCCTCCGCAGGCACAGGTTACCGTGGAGACGAGCAATACAGCTGCAGCCAGACCCAGAAATCTTCTTCGCATGGACACGCGCAAACCTCTTGAAAACTCTGTCCATTTTTATACAAAGAGGCGAAAAGGTCAAAGATTGTATTGCGGCGGGTTTCGCCTCCAGGTCCGGAATCGCCCACAGGGGCGTGTTCTGCTAACATTAGGCTTGCTTAGCATATTAGGCCGGTTAAAGACTTGGAAATACTCGAGCACGAAGATGGCAGGGTCGAAATGGTGGCGGATGGCGCCCTTGTCGCCAGCCCGCTCTATAACGAGGACCTGGCGCCGGTCCCGGTAACGGGCCGGGTCTGGACTACCTACAACTATGCCGCCCTCTGGATGAGCATGTCGGCCTGCATCCCGACTTATATGCTGGCTTCCGGATTGATCGCTGCCGGCATGAGCTGGTGGCAGGCTCTCTTTACTATCTTTCTGGGCAATGTCATCGTGCTGGTGCCGATTCTGCTCAATTCACATCCCGGCACCAAATATGGTATCCCTTTTCCGGTTTTCGCCCGGGCGGCATATGGAACCAGCGGCTCCAATCTGGCGGCTCTCATGCGTGCCGTGGTGGGCTGCGGGTGGTTCGGCATCCAGGCCTGGATCGGCGGGACCGCCCTGCACAGCTTTTTCGGAGCCTTGATCCCCGGCTTCGACGGGCTTCTGGGACCGGCGATATTCGGTCACACACCCATGGCCTGGCTCTCCTTCCTGCTTTTCTGGGGGATTAATATCCTGGTTGTTTTCCGGGGCATGGACCTGGTCAGAAAGCTCGCCGGTCTGGCGGCGCCTTTTGTTTTCGTGATGACCGCGGCGCTCACCGTCTGGGCCGTCAACAATGCTCACGGGCTCGGCAATATCCTCGATCAGCCCTTCAAGCTCAAGAGCCTTTCCCAGTTCATGCCGGTCTTCATACCATCTCTTTCGGCTATGATCGGCTTCTGGGCGACCCTGTCCCTGAACATGCCTGATTTCACGAGATTCGGCAAGAGCCAGAAAGAGCAGATGCTCGGTCAGGTGGTGGCGCTTCCCCTGGCTATGACGACTTATGCCGGGATGGGGGTCCTGGTCACTTCGGCGGCGATCTTGATATTCCCCGGGGTAGCGATGTCGGAGCTCTGGGACCCGGTCAAACTGGTCGGTCATTTCGACAATCAGCTATTCGTGGCGGTGGCGATGTTCACCATCGCGGTTGCCACTCTCTGTGTCAATATCGCCGCCAATGTGGTATCACCTGCCAACGATTTCGCCAATGCTTTTCCGAAATATATCTCTTTTCGCACCGGCGGTCTGATCACCGGCTTCGTGGGAATCCTGATGCAGCCCTGGCGTCTTCTCGCCGACGCCTCTTCCTATATCTTCTCCTGGTTGCAGGGCTATAGCGGCGGTCTGGGCTCCATAGCCGGTGTGCTGATCGTCGACTACTGGCTGGTGCGCAAGCGCCGCCTCTTTCTTCCGGATCTCTACAGAGAGCAAGGCGAGTATCGATTCCGGAGCGGCTGGAATCCGAGAGCGGTGCTTGCCACCGTAGCTGGTTGCGCCGCCGCCTGGATCGGACTACTGGTCCCGCCCCTGGCCTTTCTCTACGAATATGCGTGGTTCGTCGGATTCGGCGTTTCGGCTCTGGTCTACTATGCCCTTATGGCATCAGAGTCCAGGTAGCTTTTTCTCCGCCCTGGTCACCGAGAGCATGGGCTTGTTGGCTCCGGACAGTTTGATCAGCCTGTCTACCCGAAGCTTGTCTTTGCCTTCCAGGCGGCTCCTGTCCAGCACCACCAGGCGGGTTTTGAGGGCTTCCTTTCCGGAGAGCACTTGATTCTTGACGAAGGAGAGCATCACATCGGTCACTTTGGGTGAGAGCTGGCCTTCTTCGAGCATCAGATGCTCGGAGTCGCAGGAGAGCAGGAATTGTTTCTGGGGGCTCTTGATCATCGAAAACAATCTGGCGGTGCCGCTAGCCTTGGCAAGATTGTCTTTGAAGCCCTGCATGACCATCATCGGGGTATTTTCGATCTTCTCGCCGTAGCTAGGCGTCTGCTTGATGAAGCGATAATAGTTGTAGGCTTCCCCGAGGCTGAGCTTGAGTTTGATGTTGTCGTCGGGATTGGTGGTCCAGGTCCGTATCAGCGTCGGGCTGGTAGTAGCCTGTCTCATCACTGATTTCGCAGCGAAGCCCGGTGCCGGCAGGACCAGGTCGCCGAGCCCTTTCATGGTTATGCGTTTGAGCTTGTAGAGCTGCCAGGCCGGTGCCGAGACTACCGCTCCGTCCACCAGTTCCGGGACCTCCGATACGGTCTTCATGGTGATGGCACCACCCATGGATTCCCCGAACAGGACGATCTTTCTTCCCGGCGATCGGTGCCTGAGAAACGTCAGAAATTTCTTCAAGTCATCGACGCTCGTTTCCATGTCCATACGATTGAAACCGGGACGGCGGCGCTCCGGACCGAAGCCGCGTACCTCCAGCGAATAGACGTCATAGCCGCGCCGGGACATGACTTTGCCGAAGTCTTCGAAGGCACCGGCAGAGAGCCCCAGGGCGTGTACGCAGACGAAAGTAGTATTATTGCCGGTGCTGCCTTTCCAGTGCAGGGTGGACAGACCGCCTTCCAGGTTTTCCACTGCCGGGACCCCTGCCGGCGCGGATTTCGCCGCCCTGACAACAGGACTGACCCCGGCACCTGTGATCAATGCTGTTGCCAGGGCAATTAGCATTGTTCGGCTGGAAAGGGCTCGGGGATACATGCGGCTGCCGTGATATCGAAGGTAGTGGCTCTATATGAAACGGATCTCACCGGGGCGCCGGTGAGTGCAAGTCTCCATATATTGCTTTATACCCAATTTCGCCGGAAATTAGGTGAAATCCAGAACTTAGAGACGAATCATGAGAGCATTCTTCAGTTCGCTTCGCTCAGTCGGACTCCGGATCGA
The DNA here is from genome assembly GCA_020431945.1 of Cyanobacteria bacterium HKST-UBA02. The sequence continues at coordinate 13,060 of JAGQHH010000427.1, forward strand.
ACTGAGCTTCGATCTTGCCCTTTTTGATCGCACTGGTGAATTCTTCGAAATCGGCTTCCATCTGGTCGGCATATTCAACGGCAAAACTTGCGATGGCTTGATCGAATACCGCATCTTCGCCCAGGTAGCCGCTGATCATAGTGGCATCGCCGGTGCGGGCATGGGCTCTGGCGAGGATGTGACCCATGACCTTGGCGATGGCCAGCATCTGGTCTTCGTCCCAGAGATCCGGCTCGGGCTTGATTTTCATGTCTCGCAATTGCCTGATGTAGAAATTGCGTCCATCGTCGAACTTGGTCCAACCCAGGAAAATATCGGTGGCGCTCTGGATGATGCGCTGGCCGGCCACCACGCGCTGTCCGTGATTCTCGAAAGTGCTCTTGCCGGCGTAGGGCTCCAGGACCGACTCCCTTGCCTCCTTGATTTGCAGGATCAGGGGCTCATCATCCGGAGCCAGCATGAGAGCAACGCCGCAGAGGGTGCCGACACTGCCGATGCCCACCACCTTGATGGCGGCGTCCCGGAGCCGGTAACGGTCGAAGAGGCGTTGCTTGTCCTCCTGGAGCGATGACTTATAGACCTCCAGAGCTTTGCTTATCTGGTCGAAAAACTTCTTCTGCTTGTCCTTCTCGTAATGATAGAGAAAAGGCGCGTTGTCCCGGAAAGTATACGAGCCGTCCTTTTCCTGGGTCATGCGTGGGAAATGGTAGTCCTGGATGGAGCGTTTCTTGGCTTTTTTGAGCTTCTCCTTGCGGCGTTTCTGGAGCTCCGGGTCGCCTGTCTTTTCGATAACGCTCATCCAGTCGAGCTTGGCATACCAGATATCGAGGATGCTCATCTTCGAGAACTCGAAGATTTTCTTCCGGTATGCCCGGGTGACCGCCTCGGCGGCGTCCTGGGCGGTTTTCGGCTTGAAGCCTCTTTCTCTGGCAAGCAGGACGAAGCTCACCGCCAGGCGCTTGAGGTCCCATTCCCAGGGAGCCGGCAGGGTCTCGTCGAAATCATTGAGGTCGAATATGACATTGCGCTCCGGAGTGGCGAAAGCGCCGAAATTGAGGAGGTGGCAGTCACCGCAGACCTGTACCCTGATCCCGGTGTGGGCGACGGTGCCAAGGTCCATGGCCATGAGGGCGGCGGAACCCCGGAAAAAGGTGAAAGGGGTGACGCTCATACGCCCGTAGCGGATCGGGGTCAGCTCGGTGAGCCTGCCCTGGTTCGACTGCTCCAGGACCTTTATGGGGTCCTCCCGGTCTGCAGGGGCTTTCCAGCCGGCATGGTTCTCCCGGGGAAATGCTTCCCGGAGAGTCTGGCCCCTCAGACGTCTGTCGTCCCGGGGCGAAATGGTGTTGTCGTGGAGAAATGCCGTCTCCACTGTGGTAGAGGTCTTTTTCTTGTCGCTGTCAGCCATGGCCACCCTCTTTTTTGCGAACCTGCCTGATCAGGTCATACCACCTTGAAGAGGGCCTATAAACAAGTTATGTCCCGTGTTTCAGCCACCTTTCACGGTGGGCGGCGATAAGCTCGAGAGCCTCGCCGGAGGACGATACACAGGTCGGGATTGAGATATCCACGGGGCTTGCCAGCTCCAGATCGGTGAGCATGGACTGAGCCGCCCATTCGACAAGCTCTCTCCACATGTCGCCGATGAGAATCAGGGGGGTGTCATAGAGACGTCTCACCTGGAGGAGTTGCCAGACCATGGAGAGCTCCAGGAGAGTTCCGATTCCTCCAGGAACCACGATGAAAGCATCGGACATGATCATGAAATGGTGGAGTCGGGAGAAAAAGGTCTTGTGCATATAGGCCTTGCCCACGAAGGGGTTGGCGTTCTGCTCGAAGGGCAGGTCTACCCGGATGCCGATGGAGCGGTCCGAGGCATGACCGTGCACCGAAGCTGCTCCCTCATTGGCTGCCTGCATGAGACCGGGTCCCCCACCGGTTATGATGCCGCATCCCATTTCGGTGAGGCTGGCTCCGAGCTTGCGGACACGATCGTAAGCCCTGGTTTCGGGCTTTATTCTCGCTGAACCGAATATGGTGACAAGATAGTCTTCCTTCTTGGTGCGTTGCAGCCTGGTCAGCTCGTTTACAGCTTCCCAGAGATTGCCCACTGCCGACACGAGCACTTCTGATACTTGCTCTTCTTCCGAGAGAAGCACCGCATCGGTGCGGCCGGGCCTGGAATTTTCAGTAGTCATAGGAGTTTCCAATACCTTGTTTTCTTTCATCTTTCAGGTGAATTATAGAGTAGCCGTTCTAAAATAGTCTTATGACCGAGCTATCACGACAGGAGCAGGCGGCACGCCGGGCCCTCGAAGACATCCGCTTTCTGATCGAAACCGGGTCGGAGGGCTCCGGAGACGGCGAGGGCGCCGAGACCGGCCTGGACGGCCGGCAGATCATCGACCTGCTCACCGGCAATTTCAACAAGCTAGACAAGAACGGCGACGGTATCTCCAGGGACGAGCTCACTACCGCTCTCATGTATCCTCAATCGTTTCACGCTGATGAGTACGAGATGCTCAAGCTGGTGGCTAAATATTTCGACACCATTATAAACATGGTGGATGATGAGCCGGGGGAGGAGCTCCGCATTACCCGCGCCGATGTGGAGGTCCTGGGCCAGTTCCTGGTACATTCCGGCATGAGCCTCGCCGAGCTTCACCGGTGGTGCTCGATGGAGCAGACCGTGGAGGACTCTGTGGGCCCGCCCCCGATGACCTGGGAGTAGGCTCTTCGTAATTCCCCCATGCAAGCCGCGTCAGGGGTACAGTTTGTTCACAAACGACCCATAGAATTGTCAGGTCCCAGTTTCCGCCCCTTTGTCATGGAGCCGTTCCCCCCGACGGCTTATTTAGGATTGTCATGGCCGATACCCAACCTGAAGTTCCTTCCCGCAAACCCCAAGATGTCTCCCAGCCTCAGGCTCAACCACACCCACAGTCGGAGGGCCAGTATTTCGGACTGGGAAGCAGCTCCCTCGGCGATCTCTGGAGCCTGAACCGCGCTGGTCAGGGCCAGGGCAATACCGGCACCAAGCGTCCGAGTCCCGCCGAGCAGACGACAGCCGGGGAAGCGGACCACGCCGGACCGACCATCAAAGACGGACCCGACGGCAGCAAGATCATCTGCGAGGGTGGTTTTTGCCGGATCGTGCCTGCCGGCGCCCTCGAGCAAGCCGGACAGCAAGGGTTTCCCGATGGCGGCAATCTCCTTCGCCAGATTCTGGGCGGCGATGGGCAGGGCCTGCCTCCCGGCGGTTTGCTCCGCCGTCACCAGCCTTTCAAGCCCTCCCAGACCGGTGAGCTTCCGGGCAGCGGTCCGGTCATCAGCCGGATTCAAGAGCTCATGCGCAATCCTGCTGTTCAGAACGGAATCACCGTACTGATGAGCCGCTCCGGGATCAATATCGATCCCGAGCGCAAAGAGATAAGCCTTTCCATGGACTTCGCTTCCATGTACGACAAGCTGTCGGCTCTCAATCCCGAGGCGGCTAATGCTGAAACCCGCCAGTTCCTCGCCGGTCTCGATCGGGTCACCCTGAGCGCCGATCAGCTCAAGCTCAAGTTCAAGACCGAGCAGAAGATGTCTCTGGGAGACCAGGGCTTCGCTCGCGGTTATAGCGTAGCCATGGGCACAGGCAACGGCGAGACCAGTTTCAATCTTGCCACCACTCCGACCCGCCTTACTCTAGATGGAATCAAAGGAATGCAGTCCGTGGATGCCCAGGGCAACCGTCTCGATATCCACAAGCTCGTCCTGGACACCAGCGATCCCAAGAACCCCACCGGTTCTCTCACCATAGACAACCCGCTCAAAAAGCCAGCCTTCCTTCCGGCAGCTACCCCCTGGCCCGAGCAGGTCACCCTGCCCATGAGACTGCCGGTGGAGGAGCAACAGAGCCTGGCGAGCACCCTCCCCGGCGCCATCAAGGCCCTGGACGGCCTGCGGACCGCCGCCAAGACCGGGGACATGACGGCGCTGACTGCCGGGCTGTCCGGCGACGGAACCGCTGCAGGCGGCAGCCTTTCGGACCTGATGAACTGGACCATGCGCAATCGCGGTCAGTTCGATCTGGAGACCAGAAACCCGATGATGTATGACGGAATCAAAGGGAAGTTGCCTCAGCCCGGCCCACAGCGAAACAATACGGACCCCTTCTTCATGCCGCCCAGACCCGGAGGCGAGCGCCCCCGCCTGCGCTATTAGTCTCTGCTGCTAGAATGACTCCCCAGAAACGGGGTCTCGGAAATGCAGCAGGAAGAAATCGAAGTCCTCTATCGAGACGATCGGTTGATCGCCGTCATGAAACCCTCCGGCATGATCGTTCATCGTGGCTGGGACAACGATGCTGTCACCGCCGCTGATTTAGTACGGGATAAAATAGTCGGCAAGCGCGTGCATGCGCTCTATCGTCTGGACAGGGGGACAAGTGGGGTCTTGATCTTCGGTCTCGATCCCGAGATAGCCAGTTATTTTCAAAACGAGGCCGAAGCCGGCAGAGTGCACAAAGAATATCTTGCCCTGGTGCGGGGGCCGATGCTCGAGGGCACGACTCTGGATCACGCGATTCCTCAGAGAAATGGCGGACAGAGAGTCGACGCTGTCACCGAGTTCGAGCCTGTGGCCCACAAAGACAGGTGGTCCCTGGTCAGGGCGAGGCCGCTGACCGGCAGGCTGCACCAGATAAGGCGTCACCTCAAGCATCTTTCCCATCCCATAGTCGGGGACGTGCGTTATGGAAAAGGCGACATCAATCGTTTCTTTCGAGACACCTATGAGCTCAACCGGCTGGCTTTGCATGCTCGTTCCATCAGTTTCGCTCGCCCGGACGGCGAAGCAATCGAAGTCCTCGCTTCAATACCAGCCGATCTCGAAGAGCCGCTAGCCCGGCTGGGTCTGGAATATCATCTCTTCTGACCGCGCTCGGCTTCGAGCAGGGCTTTGACATTATGGCTCTCGGTCATGATCAGTAATTTGTCGCCGGCACTCAGTACTATATCCGGTGGCGGGTTCCAGTCGACGGAGTCGCCTCTCTGGTGCATCAATATCGTGGTCTCGTAAGCAGCCCGGACGTCGTCTATCTTCATGCCGATGAAAGCAGACGAGTCGTGCACCGGAAGCTGGTAAGCATTGAGCAGGGTGTTGCCGAACTGGAAGGAGGAGAGGAGGTTTTCGCTCACCACCGACTGGGCGAAGACCGGAGCCGAGAGAGCCGAAGCGCTGAATACACAATCTATGCCCAGGGAGTTCTTGACCTTGTCCGCCAGGCCCTGATCGAACATTCGCATGACCACCCGAATAGACGGATTGATCTCCCTGGCGGTAAGGGACGTCTCCAGATTGTTCAAATCATTGTTGGTGAGGGCCATGAGCGCTTTCGCTTTGGAGATATTGGCCTGCTCGAGAGATGTTCGTCTGGTGGCGTCAGCGATGATCACCGGCACTTTGCGTTGCTCCATCTCGGTGATGAAACGCCCGTCATGGTTGCTCTCGATGCAGACGACCTCTTCGCCGAAAGCCATGAGTTGCTCTACCACCCGCTTTCCGACATTGCCGAGACCGCAGACCACGACATGATTCTCATATGATGTTGCCAGCAATTTCTGCCACTCCTTCGAGAAGTTTCTGCACTGAACGACGATATTTCCCAGGCGAACGGCGCCGTCAACGATCACCAGCAGTCCCAGGAGAGGAAGACCGAAAAACACAGGCACCAGCCGCCAGTCATCCACAAAGGGAATGGGCTGCTCGAAAAAGGTCATATGCAAAGTGTCATATGCGATGCCCAGGAGACTGTGGTGGTGCACCGGCAGCTCTTTGATCGGATAGATGAAGTAAAGAAGCAGGGTGGAGACCGAAAACGCCAGAGTGACGGTAATCAGAAATACCCGGAACTCCCTGAACAGGGCTCTCGTCAACTTGACTCTGTTCGCAAAGGAGAGCTTTTGTGTTTTCGCTCGGATACTCATCCATTACCATAATCGCCGCCTGCTCATTATCGTGAAGCCAGCCGCCGGTGTAAATATATTGATTGTATATCGCTTGCGATCAGGCAGTGTGGGAGACGGTGACGGTGTCGCCTTCTTCGGTGGGGATGCGGCGCAGCTCGCTGACGGGCATGACCTGGATAAAGTTGTTTTTCTGATTCTCCCAGTCGGCCAGTATTGCGGCGGCTCTTTCGCTGTGGGTGAGATGGTGATGATCCTCGATCAGTTTGCGGAGGTTGCTTTCCTGATCGCTAGTGAGAGGAGTCGAGACTTTGTCCTGTCCGGCATCGAATCTGGTGGCGAAGGCGCCATCTGCGTCGTAGATGAAAGCGATACCGCCGGTCATACCGGCACCGAAATTTCGTCCGGTGCGACCGAGGATGACCACGGTACCACCGGTCATATATTCGCAGGCATGGTCGCCTGTGCCCTCGACTACCGCTCGGGCGCTCGAGTTGCGAACGCCGAAGCGCTCGCCGGCTCGACCCTTGATGAAAAGCCGGCCGCCGGTGGCACCATAGAGACAGGTATTGCCTGCCACCACAGGATCGCTATCGAGAATGCCTTCGGGCTTGATGACGATCTCGCCGCCATTCATGCCTTTTCCGACATAGTCATTAGCCTGGCCGCACAGAGTCAGGCGGATATTCCTGGCATTGAAAGCACCGAAGGACTGGCCGGCGGTTCCGTGGAAATTGAGGATTATCTGGCCGTCGAAGCCCTGGTCGCCATGGGCCCTGGCGATCATTCCGGAGAGCCCGGCGCCGACACTGCGGTCGGTATTGCTTATGTCATAAGCTTTCATGATTATCCCCTGGGACGATACCGCCTGGACTATGTCTGGGTCTGCGACGATGGTCTCATTGAGCGATCTCGCCGATGGATCAGTGGCCTGGTTCAGAGGTGTATCCGGGTCGATGATACTGTCAGGCGGAGGGGCCAGAACACCGCTGAGGTCTATGCCGCCTGTTTTTGGGCTATTGCCGGTGGTTTGCTCGAGGAGGTCCGTGCGTCCCACCAGGTCGCCCAGACTCGTATAGCCCATGTCTGCCAGGATAAAACGCACTTCCTCGGCGACGAATCGGAAGAACTCCACCACCGATGCCGGATCTCCGGAGAAGCGCTTGCGGAGCTCTTCTTTCTGGGTGGCAATGCCGACGGGACAATTGTTGGTGTGGCATACCCGGGCCATGATGCAGCCCTGGGATAGCAGGGCGATGGTGCCGAAGGCGAACTGATCCGCCCCCAGAAGAGCTGCTTTGATGACATCGCCTCCGGTGCGAAGCCCACCGTCCACCCGCACTGTTACTCTCGATCGCAGACCGCGTTTTTTGAGGTCCCGGTGTGTTTCGGTGAGCCCGAGCTCCCAGGGCATTCCGGCATGCTTGATGGAGCTTATTGGAGCCGCGCCGGTGCCGCCGTCATGACCTGACACATGGATGATATCCGCGCCGGCTTTGGCGACTCCGGCCGCAACCGTGCCGATTCCTTTTTCCGCCACCAGCTTCACCGATATCCCGGCGTCGCCGTTGATGCTCTTCAGGTCGTAGATGAGCTGGGCGAGATCCTCGATACTATAGATGTCGTGGTGGGGCGGCGGCGATATCAGGGTGATGCCTTCTTTAGTCCGTCTCAGGCTGGCTATATATGGAGATACTTTGTGGCCGGGAAGTTGACCGCCTTCGCCGGGCTTGGCGCCCTGGGCGATTTTGATCTCGAGCTGCTGGGAGGTGACCAGATACTCCGGGGTGACTCCGAATCTTCCGGAGGCTACCTGACGGATTTTGGATGCGGCCGAGTCTCCGGGGACGAGATTTTTCAGTCCTGGGAAGTCCGAACTGGTGCCATCGCTTTCCACCGCGATGTCGTGATAGCGCAGCGGATCTTCTCCGCCTTCGCCGGAGTTGGAGCGGGCGCCGATGCGGTTCATTGCCACCGCCAGGGCTTCGTGGGCTTCTTTGCTCAGGGCGCCCAGGGACATGCCTCCGGTGAGGAAGCGCTTAAAGATCTCGGAGGCGGGCTCCACTACCCTTATATCGACAGGATGCCGGTCTGATTTTATCCGCAATAGATCCCGCAGGGCTGCGGACATTTGCTTACCGGCGAGCTCGCTGTATTGCCTGTAGTGATCTTTTCTGGTCTCGGCATCGGCACCGGTTTTGTCCAGGATTACGGCTCTGTGCAGAGCTTTTACCAGCTCGGGATTATTGCGGTGGTGCTCGCCGCTCTTTCTCGATCGCAAGATGCCTTCATCGATGAGACTGACTTTGTCGCCTCTTCCCTTCTCCTGCAGCCTGAGGATCTCTTCTTTGACGTCGGCGAAGCTGAGACCACCGATAGTGGTGCCGATACCTTCGAAGCATTTTTCCACGACTTCATTGCCGAGACCGATACATTCCATGATCTGGGCGCCGACATAGCTGGATACTTTGGAGATGCCCATCTTGGACATGACTTTGAGAAGTCCGGCTTCGATGGCTTGTTTGTACCGTTGTTGCGCTTCGGCGGCGGTGAGCTCGTGGTAGTGCTCGATGGATTCGATCTTGCTAGGCTCGCCGTCGAGATGTCGCGCCGCTTCCTCTATATTTGCTTGCACCTTTTCGCTTCGATACCAGTGTCTGATGCTCTCGAAGCTGAGATAGGGACAGACCGCCTGGGCGCCGAAAGAAAGCAGGCAGGCGAAGTGGTGGCTCGAGAAGCACTGGGCTGTCTCCACGACTATGGAAGCGGCCAGGCGGAGCCCTCTTTTAATCAGCTCGTGGTGCAGGGCGCCGGCTGCCATCAGGGGCGGGATCGGCAGCGCGCCGGGGTCTTCTGTGCGATCGCTCAAGATGATGATGGATACGCCTTCTTCGATCATCCGGCAGGCTTCTTCGAGCATGGCATCGATGGCCGCCTCGAGCGAAGTGTCCGGGGCAAAGCATGTCGAGACCCGGGCCGTCTTGAGCGGTTGTTCCAGGCTGAGAAGAAAATCTATTTCTCCTTCATTGAGTAAAGGTGAAGGGAGAAGAAGATTCTGGGCGGATACATTGTCAGGTACCAGGGACTTGGGTTTGCTGCCGAGGTTGATGGTCAGGGACATGACCACTCGCTCTCTGATTGGATCGATGGGCGGATTGGTGACCTGGGCGAAGCGCTGGCGGAAATAATCGTAGATGGTGCGGGGGCGGTTGGAGAGCACCGCTAGTGGTGTGTCATCTCCCATGGAGAAGACGGGCTCGCTCTCGCTGAGAGCCATGGCTGTGATGATGTTGTCGATGTCTTCTTTGCTGAAGCCGCTTTTTGCTTGCAGGCGAACCAGGCTCTCGTGGTCGAGAGAGGGTTGGTCAGCGAAGGGGAGCTGGCTGAGGGCTCGTCTTTGCTGGAGGAGCCATTGCCCGTAGGGATACTGGCTCGCTACGGTCTCTTTGATATTGATATCGCGCTTGAGATTGCCGGTATCGAGATCGACCGCGACCATTTCGCCCGGTCCCAGCCTGCCGCTCTCGATTATCCGGGCGTCGGTGGAGAGGCTCAGTCCTGCCTCCGATGCCAGAAGGATGCTGCCGTCCTCGTAGACGCTGAAGCGGGCGGGTCTCAGACCGTTTCGATCGAGAGTCGCTCCGAGGCTGTGGCCGTCGCAGAAGACCATCAGGGCGGGACCGTCCCAGGGTTCTTGTATGGAGCTGAAATATTCGTAGAAATGCAGGATCTCCGGATGCTCTTCGAGATAGGACTCGTTCTCGTAAGCCTCCGGGATCAATTTCATGAGCGCCGATTCCGGGGTGTCCCCCTGGCGGATGACATATTCGAGGGCGAAATCCAGGATGCTCGAGTCGGAGCCTGCCCAGTCCGGTCGGAGGGTGTGGGGATCGAACCGGGACACGCGGTCGCAGTTGGCGTTGAGCCTGGCGATGAGCCAGTTGAGGTTGCCGTCTATAGTATTGATCTCGCCATTGTGGGCGACCATGCGGAAGGGCTGGGCGAGCTTCCAGCGGGTGGTGGTGTTGGTGCTGAAGCGGCGGTGGAAAACGACGAAGCGGCTCTTGTACTCCTCGTTCTGCAAGTCGAGATAAAAGCGCGCCAGGTCGGTGCTGTTGGCCATGGCCTTGTAGACGATGGAGCGGCTGGAGAGGGAGGCTATATAGAAGTCGGGGTGGCCGACTCCTTCGGTGATCTCCTGACGGGCTACGTATAAGCGAAGCTCGGCTTCCTCGTTGTCGATGCCGGCGTCCGGAGAGAGTATGAGCTGCTCGATGGCCGGGGCCACCGAGAGTGAAAGAGGTCCGAGGGCGGAGCGGTCCACCGGCACTTTGCGCCAGCTCTTCACACAGAAGCCGTGGGCTTCGACGATACGCTCGGCAGTTTCTCTGGCCCGCTGCCTGACCGATTCCTGTCTCTGGGGCAGAAAAATCATTCCGACAGCATCGCGCTCGGATATATGTATCGCGTCTTTCCTGAGGAGATCCCTGGGGATGGCTGTCATGATCCCGGCGCCGTCTCCGGAGCGTCCGTCAGCGGCGCAGGCTCCGCGGTGCTCGAGCTTGCGCAGAGCTGTCAGAGCATCGCTGATGTTCGAGAAAAGCGCTTCGGGGCGATAGATGAAACCGACGCCGCAGGCGTCTTTTTCGTCTATGGAAACCGGGGTTCTGCCGTAGGGCATTGATTTACCTCGTAGAGCACAAAGAAAGCGACCCCTTCGAAATCGTGTCGCTTTTGATATCAGGATTCAGTTGAGGATGTTCGCGCCGACCCCTCGACAATTACATACCCAGCCCCTCAAGCATTAAATTATGGAAAAACGGCCGGACAATGGCAATGGTTTGTTAACTTTTCCTTTAGTATCCTGCGGACCCATGGAAAAACAGGCTCGTTGGTATCGCAATCAATATCGTAAATGGTGTCGCCGGCGGTGAATCGTCCTTGATTTCGTCTTCCACTTCCAGGCTGATTGAGGCGATTTAAGCCGCCCTGTTATTGATCGGGATACCCCGGCCGGATTACCATTTCACTGTCGTTTACTTTGAGGGCTATCGAGTTGGCTATCGAAATGAGCTCTGCCCGGGATGAATCCAGTGCTCCCGTGGCTGATGTAATCAATCATCTGGTCGATCTTGGCAAGTACCCCATTCTCGAGCCCGGCAGCGCCGGCTATGTCTCTCTCGTGGAAGAGGCTCGCCGGGAGCTGAAAGAGTTTGGATATTGCCTGCTTCAGGATTTCATCGGCACGGATCGCATCGAAGGTCTGGCTGCCGAGGCCCGAGAGCTGGCTCCCCTGGCTTTTCACAACACTCTCACCGGCAATGCCTATCTCACTCCTCAAGATCCTTCTTTGTCGGCGGATCACCCGGTCAATCGCACCGACACCACGGCTCTCGGCGCTGTCGCCTACGACCAGATTCCGCCCGGGGCGATGATCAGGCGTCTCTATGACAGCCAGGTTTTTCTCGACTTCGTATCGGATGTGCTCGACCGGGGACCGCTCTTTCGCTATGCCGATCCCCTGGGCGCCATGAATATCGCCGTTATGAAAGAAGGCGATCATCTGCGCTGGCATTTCGATCAGACCGACTTCGTCGTCTCGCTTCTCGTCGAGGGATCAGAAGGCGGAGAGTATGAAGTCTATCCCCTGACCCGCAGTCCCGAGGAAGAGAACTATGAAAGAGTCCTCTCCATTCTTCAGGGCAATCGGGAAGGGGTGCTCACCCTCGATATCAGACCCGGTTGCCTGGTCTTTTTCGAAGGTCGTTATTCCCTGCACCGGGTCACCCGGGTCTCGGGAGATCAGGTCAGGCTCGTGGCCCTGTTCGGTTTCGATACAAGTGAAGGAACAGTGAGCTCCGACTATCTGAGAATGATCCGCTATGGCCGAGTCAAGTAAACAGAAGAGCAAAGAGCGCACGGAGAGTGATTCCCTGGGTACCGTAGCGGTACCGGAAGGGGCGCTCTACGGCTGTGCCACTGTGCGAGCCCTGGATGCCATGAGTATCTCCGGGAAAAGTCTGGGCGACTACCCCGAGATTGTCGAGGCTCTCTGCCGGGTGAAGCTGGCGGCTCTGCGCGCCAATCTGAGCGCCGGCGAGATCGATGGAGAGATTGCCGGCTATATCGAAGGTGCTCTCGATGAGATTCTCGCCGGGCAGCACCGGGAGCACTTCCCGGTGGATATTCTCTCGGGAGGTGGCTGCATCGCCTTCAACGCCAATCTCAACGAGGTAACGGCGAATCTAGCCAATAGCAGGGCGGGCCGACCGCCTGGTCTTTACGAGCCTGTGCATCCTCGCCGGCATGTCAACTTGAGCCAGTCGACGGCGGACACCTGCCATACTGCTTTTCGTCTTGCTCTGCTCGAGCGCATAGACAGTCTCGACGAGGTTCTTGCCGCTTTCGGCGGGACTCTCGCCGGGCAGGCGGACGCTAGCGGAGACATCTATACTCTCAGCCGGACATGTCTGCGTGATGCGCTGCCGGTCAGTCTGGCTACTTATTTCAGCGCCTGGAGCTCGGCCCTCAATCGTCTGAGAGAGGATCTGGCTTCTTCTTGCAATCGGCTTCTGGCAGTCAATCTGGGTGGTACGGTAATCGGTGACGGGAGCGGTGCCAGCCGGGGATACCGCGAAATTGTGGCCGGGGAGCTCGCTTCTATATGTGGGCGCCCTCTTCGTCTTGCCCTCGATCTTTTCGATCAGGCCCAGAACATGGATGAGCTCGTAGAGTTGTCCGGGACCCTTTCTAGAATCGCGCAGCTCCTGCTCAAAATCGCCAGGGATCTCAGGCTTCTATCTTCCGGTCCTGATGGGGGCTTCGGCGAGATAGTCCTGCCCATGGTTCTTGAAGGTTCGTCTTTCTTCAAAGGAAAAGACAACCCGGTGGTGCCCGAGACCGTCATGATCGGCGCATTTCACGTGATGGGCCGCCACCACGGTGTCGAGGCGGCGGCCTGTCAGGCTGAGCTCAATCTCAATGTTTTCGAGTCCTCGGCGGTGGTCGATCTGATAGACTCTCTGAGACTCCTGGACAAGATCGTGGCTCTGCTCGATGGCAAATGCTTGCGCGGGCTCAAAGCCGATACCGAGCGCTGCCGGGAGCTTCTGTCTTATGCCCGCGCTGGAGGTAGTGATGCAAACCGTCGACAAGAGTGATACCGCTTGCCTGCTCGAGTGGGCTCAGGGCTGGCTGAAAGAAGAGAGGGGTCATTATATCGACGGCGCCTGGTTCTACGGAGCAGATGGCGATTCCGATTCTGACTCGATCCCGAGTATAGACCCCAGCACCGGCAGAAAGCTGTGCGAGATCAGGCAGGCCGGAAGCTCAGAGATAGACGCGGCGGTGGCGGCGGCACGCAAAGCATTCGCCGACCGGCGCTGGCGGTCCATGCCCCGGCGAGAGCGCTCCCGGCTGCTCATGAGGATTGCCGATCTGATCAGAGAGCACAGCGCCGAGCTGGCTGCTCTGGAGTCCCTGGATAACGGTAAGCTCTTCAAAGAAGCAATCAACGATGATCTTCCTGAAGCCGCCGATGTTTTCGACTATTATGCCGGCTGGACGGACAAGCACTATTCG